>JBDTIW010000169.1:0-2723 GCA_039936215.1 Caulobacteraceae bacterium
AGCGATCGGGCTTCGCCCCGCAGGCGCCTGAGGCTAGCCGGCGGCCGATCGTAGAGTTGCTGAAAGGTCTCGTTGAAGCGCCGCACGCTGCCGAACCCCGAGGCCAGGGCGACCTGGGTCATCGGCAGGCGGGTCTGGTGGATGAGCTGCTTGGCCAGCAACACCCGCCGGGTCTGCGCCACCGCCATGGGGGAGGCGCCCAGGTGCTGGCGAAACAGCCGCCGAAGCTGGCGCTCGCCGACCCCCAGCCGTCCGGCCAGGGTCTCCATATCGCCGTCGTCCAAGGCTCCCGCTTCGATCAGGGTCAGGGCGCGCGTGACGGTGCTGGAGGTTCCCCGCCACGCCGCCAGATCGGGCGCGGTCTCGGGGCGGCAACGCAGACAGGGCCGAAAGCCCGCCGCCTGAGCGCCCGCCGCCGAAGCGAAGAAGGTCACGTTTTCGCGCTTGGGCGTCCGGGCCGGGCAGATCGGCCGGCAGTATATCCCGGTCGTCTTCACGCCCACGAACAGCCGCCCGTCGAAGCGGGCGTCGCGGGTCGCCAGGGCGCGGTAGCAGGCGTCGTCATCCAGATCCATGACCGGATCATCCCCCTAAAGGAAGATGCTGTCTCGCGGTTTTCGGACGTGGTCGTCGGCGAGCGAAGGTTGCCGACGTAGGGGGGAAATTTCACTGGCGCGCGAGCGTCCTCACCAAGCCACTTCGTTTTTGATGCGCCGCTCCAGGAGGGGGAATTTTCGCGACAGGCGGCGGAGTTCCTCGCTGGGAAGCACCATCAGGCGCACTTCGGTTCGGGCCAGGACGGACTTGCCGTAGACCCCCGCGTCACCGAGCGCCTCCTCGCCGATCATGTCGCCGGCCTCCAGATCCCATATGCCGGTCTCGTCCTCGGCCCGTGCCCGCCCGGAAATGATCAGATAGAACTTCTCGGCGGCCTGGCCGGCCACGGCGATCCGTGTGTGGTCCTGCACCACGCTCGCCCCCATCAGATCGACGATCTGACTGACCGCGTCGACGTTGAAATCCTCGAACAGGGGCTGGCGCTTGACCATGCTCCAGGTGATGTTGAACTCGCGGCGGTGCAGCCCGTCGACGAATCCTTTGGCGATAATGCCGATGGGCATGGCGAAGAGCACCAGTCCCAGCACCATGGTGACGCCGGCGATCAGCTTGCCGAGCATGGTCAACGGCACTTCGTCACCGTAGCCCACCGTCGAAAGGGTGGTGATCGCCCAGTACATGGAGCTCGGCAGGGTGCCGAACGCTTTGGGCTGTCCCGGCCCCTCGACCAGATGCATTATCTCGCCGGTCGCGCACACCGTACACAGGAGCAGGATGAAGGCGCCCTGCAACGCTCGCCGCTCGGCGTAGAGGACGCCCAGCAGGGCCGGCATGGCCTGCGAATAGCGGGCGATCTTCAACAGCCGCAGCAGGCGCAACACGCGCAGGGCGCGCAGATCGAGCACGCCGCCGGTCAGGGCCCCTACGAAAAACGGCGCGAAGGAGACGAAATCGATGATCATCATCGGCCGCATGGCGAACCGCAGGCGTCCGGTGACGGGATGTCGGGCGCCGATGCGCGGATCTTCGGGCGACGACCACACGCGCACGGCATACTCGGCGGCGAACGCGAAGACGGTGAATTCCTCGAAGGCCTGGAAAAACCAGCGATACGGTCCGTAGATCGTCGGCACCGTCTCAAGGATGACCATGACAACGTTGCTCACGATCAGGACGATCAATAGATATTCGACCACCCGGCTTGCGCCGCCCTCGGTCTGGCCCTCCTCGAGTATTGCGTAGACGAGTTGTCGAAGCGTGGGACGCTTGGCGTCCCTAGGCGTAGCCGACGGCCGTCTGTTCGATGCCGGCTCGGCCTGCTGGTCCATCGTTACTCTCACTCTCGCCCGCGACGATGGCTTCTATATCGCAAGTTTGGACAAGCGCCAGCACCGGAGGCCTGTCCGGGGGTTTCGTGTGAGGAGGCCTCTTCAGGTGGACGCTCAGGCGAGCATCCGGCTGACCGCGCGGGTGACCGCTTCGGGCGAATAGGGCTTGGGAATGAAACCGCCGTCGTCGGGAATTTCGCTAAGCGGCGGCCTTACCTTGCCGGAAGTGAGCAACAGATGGATGCGCGGTTCGAGGCGGTTCACGCGCCAAGCCAATTCCAGGCCATCCATCCGCCCGGGCATGTTGATGTCGGTGAACAGGACGTCGACAGCCTCCCCGGCGGTGACCACGGCCAGGGCCTCGTCGGCGTTCGCCGCCTCCACCACGGCGAAGCCGGCCCCCCGCAGGGTTTCCACCGCGTCGAGACGAACGAGGCCTTCATCCTCGACCACCAGGACGGTGGGCTTGTTTTTCAGGGACGATTTCATGATCGTTCAATTCGCGACGCGTCAAGACGTTCCAAGCTAAGCCTATATGAAGAGATGTTAATTCTTCGCGGGGCCGCGACACATCCCGGCCTCGCCGCCCATTTTCTCCCAGATTACAGTATAGCTTGGAATCGGGCCTCGGCGGCGGGTTTCCGCGGCGCGTCATCTCGCCGCGCCATTTCCGGGCCAATCACGCAGATTTGCGGAACGCTTCGTTTTAGGTGACGTTAGGCTGCACTAAGCCCTACAGGCGAATCGCCAAGGCAAACGGGGCTGGAGGGTTAACATCATGGATATATGGCAGATCGTGGAGTGGCTCATTCTGGGCGCCGTCGCCGGGTTCATCGC
>JBDTIW010000170.1:0-2834 GCA_039936215.1 Caulobacteraceae bacterium
AGCCTGGGCACCGCCGCCGCCCTGCTTCTGTCGGCCGCCATGTTCGGCGCCCTGCACGCCGCCAACCCCGGCGCCACCCTTGTCTCCACCGCCGCCATCGCCATCGAGGCGGGTCTTCTCCTGGCCCTGGCCTATGCCGCCACCCGCAACCTCTGGCTGCCCATCTGCCTGCAAGCGGCGTGGAATTTTACCGAGGGGGGGATATTCGGCGCGGCGGTGTCCGGACACGCGGGAACGGGATTGCTGAAGACAACCGTGTTGGGGCCGCCCCTGCTTTCCGGCGGCGTGTTCGGGCCGGAGGCGTCGATCGTGGTGGTCGGCGTTTGCCTCATCCTGTCGCTCGCCTTCTTCGTCCGCGCCCGCCGCAACGGCGCCTGGAAGCCGCCGGCTTTCCGCATGATGTTGGAGTAGGCCGGACTTTCACGAGCGCCACGCCATCACTAATCTCGCCGCCGTCATACCCGAGCGGACCGCGCCCTCGATGGTGGCCGGCAGGCCGGTCTGGGTCCAGTCGCCGGCCAGGAAGAGATTGCGCCAAGCGGTCGTGGCGGGTGGACGTTTGGCGTTCTGGTCGGGAGTGGCGGCGAAGGTGGCGCGGCGTTCCTTGACGATCTGCCAGGCCGGCAGGTCGGGGCCGAGCCCGTGGACGGCGGCGATGTCGCGCCAGAAGCGCCGCGCCAGCGCCTCGCGATCGACATCGACCGCCTCGTCGGCGCCGCTGACCGTTACCGACAGGCGGTCGGGAAAGGCGAAGATCCATTGCGCCCAACCGCCGGTCACCCCGACGATGGGGGCCGCGTCCGCCGGCCCCGCGACGCGGAAATGGGCGTTGACGATAGGGTTGAAGCGGTCGGGAACGACAAGATCGGGGACCAGGGCTCCGCTGATCCACGCGGGCGTGGCGAGGACCACCGCCTCGCCTTCCGCCAGAGGCTGGTCGCCGTCGCCAAGGTGCAGCGACGCCACCTCGTCCTCCCGCCAGGCGAGCCCACGCAGGCGTCGGCCAAGGTGAAGGCGGCTTCCGTGGCGCTCCAGAAAGGCCAGGGCGGGGTCGATGAAGGCGGCCGAGAGGTTCGGCGTGGCGATGCGCGGCCGATAGGCGCGGCCGCCCTTGGCCAGGCTCTCGCCGATCACCGCGCCGGCCAGCCGCGACGAGGCGGATCGGGGCTCGCTGTTCAGGCTGGCCAGCAGAAAGGGTTCCAGCAGCCGCTCCCACAGCGGACCCTTACAGGCGATGACCTCATCGATTCGCCGATCGTCTTTCGCCGCCAAAAGAGCGATCAGGGCGAGGTAGTCGGCCGGCTTCGAGCCCGGCACGCGGCGCGCCCGGCTGAATATCCACCAGGCCAGGGGGCCGGCGTTGGGGCGGATCGTCCAGCCCCGGCGATGGCGCACGTCGTAAAAGGCGATGCGCGCCTCGGCCGGGCCGGTCAATCGATCCGCCGCGCCGATCGCCCGAAGATAGGCAAATGTATCGTGATTACCCGACAGCACCAGATGGTTGCCGTTGTCTATGGTCATGTCCAAGGCCGGATCGACATAGGAGCGGCAGCGACCGCCGGCCTGGGTGGCCGCTTCGATCAGTTCGACGTTGACGCCCTGGCTGGCCAGCGTCACCGCCGCCGTAAGGCCGGCCAAACCGGCGCCGATGACATAGACCTTGCTTGGGACCGTGGCCGTCCGCGATACGGGCCTCATGCCAGGAGGCCGCGCCGCAGCGCGATCCACAACAGGGCGCCCTTGCCGATCCTGGCTCGGGCTCGAGGCGCGTTCCAGCCGGCGGCTTCCATGCGGGCGAGGATTTCGCCATAGACCGCGCTCATCAGCCGTGGCGCGCGCAGCCGCCCGGCCGGCCTGATCGACAGGATATCGTCGGCCGCCCGGTAATGCTCGTGGGCGACCTCGGCCATCCAGCGGCAGGCCGAATCGATGCCGGGGTTGGCCAGAACCTCGGCGGGATCGCCGGTCTCGATGGCGCCCTCGGCGAGGGCTTCGGCGGGCAGGTAAAGACGGCCCATGGCGGCGTCCTCGTCGAGATCGCGCAGGATGTTGGTGAGTTGCAGAGCGCGGCCCAGGTGGTGGGCGAGATCGCGGCCCGGCCCCTCCGCCATGCCGAAGACGCGCACCGACAGGCGCCCCACGGCGCTGGCCACCCGGTCGCAATAGAGGTCGAGCTTTTCGAAGCTGGGCGCCCGGATCGTCTCTTCCACGTCCATCCGCATGCCATCGACGACGGCGAGGAAATCCTCTCTCTGGAGGTCGAACCGGCGCACGGGCTCGGCGAGGCCGGCTGTTCGTTCCATCGGCGCGCCGGCGAAAAGACCCGCCAGGTCGTCTCGCCACGCGTCCAGGGCGGCGCGCCGCTCGTCCCGCGAAGGCCCCGGATCGTCGGCGATGTCATCGACCTGGCGGCAGAAGGCGTAGATGGCGAACATCGCTGACCGTTCGGGCGCCGGCAACAGGCGCATGGCGGCGTAGAAGGAACTGCCCGAGGCTTGGCTTGCCGGGCTGGCGGCTGGGTCGGCGATCATCGCTCCCCTATGCCTCAGCTTGGCGCTCCTGCCGAGCCCCCAGCAGCTTGGCGAATGGGTGAACGGTCGCCTTCAGCCGCCCAGATAGCGATCGAACCAGCCGACGATCTGGTCGCGCAGATCGTGGACGTGCTCGGGCTGGCGCAGAGCGTGGCCCTCGCCCGGATATATGACCAGGGAGGTCGGCACCTTCATCGCTTGCAATCCGCGCCAGAACTCCAGCGATTGGGGCGCGGGACACTCCAGGTCGCGCTCGCCAACATAGATGAAGGTCGGCGTCGCGGCGTTCTTGATGAAATTTAT
>JBDTIW010000171.1:0-2729 GCA_039936215.1 Caulobacteraceae bacterium
TGTCGGCGGCGCGCCAGTCGCCGGCATGGGGATAGAGGGCGTAGCGAAAGCGATGCTCGCCGATATCGGCGTCCGGATCGGGAATCATCGGACCTCGGATGAGGCTGAGGGCCATCTGGTTGCCGAAAATCGAGTAGCCGTAGCGGGCGTCGCTGAGGAGCGAGACGCCAAAGCCGGGCTCGGAGAGGTCGGCCCAGCGGTGGCCGGGAACCTCGTACATGGCCAGATCGGCGTCGGTGTTGGCGTGGGTCGGCCTCTCCACGGCGCCGAACATCGTCTCATAGGCGGCGTCGCGGGACCGGCAACTCACCGGAAAGACCGCCTTGACCAGGGTGCGGCGGTCGCGCCAGTCGAGGGTGGTGTCGAACTCCAAGTGGTCGGACGCGGCGTCGAGGCGTACGATCTGACTCATGGCGCTCACCTTGCCCAGCCGGCGGTCGAAGCGGACTTCGGCGCGCCGGGGCCCGCGCCAAAGCACGGCCCTGGCGTGCGCCGGCGTTGCGTCCCTGGCGGTCTCCAGAGCGAAGGGGTCGATGTCCCAGGCCTCGTAGTTGGTGGGCCGGTCGTCGAACAGGACAATCCGGTTGGCCTCACCCGACAGGGCCTCGCGGCCGGTGGCGCGGTGGATCAGCGAGCGCACCGCGCCCCCCGCCGTCAGGACGGCGGTGAGGCGCCCGTTCTCCAAGCGGATTTCGCCATCGCCGGTTTCGATCAGGCCAACGGTCTCCGGCGGAGAGGCCACGCGCCCGGTGGCGAAAGCGGGGGCGAGAACGAAACATGCCTCGCCGTCAGGCCCCAGCGCGACCTCGGCGCGGGGAAAACCCAGGGTGTTGACCGGCGTCGGCGCCACGGGCGATGGACCGGCGCTCGTCAGGGCAACCAGCAAGTCCTGGGTCAGAGCCTCGACGTCGCCCAACAGACCCCGCAACTCCCGGTTCGTGCGCTCATAGACCGCCGTGATGCTGCTGCCGGGCAGGATGTCGTGAAACTGGTTCACCAGAAGCACCCGCCACAGGGCCTCGATCTTCTCGCGGGAGGGCGCGGCGACGCCCGCCAGTCCGGCCGCCGCGGTCAGATAGTCGAGAGCCTGCAGAGCGCCTTCGAGGTTGCGATTGAGCCGCTTGACCTCCGCCTGGCTGGTGTAGGTCCCTCGGTGGTATTCGAAATAGAGCTCGCCCTCGATCGTCGCCAGATCGGCCGCCCCGCTCTCCAGGCGGTCGAAGAAAGCGCCGGGCGAGCGCATGGCGGCGCGCGGGACGCCCTGCAGGTCGTGGGCGCGACCGATGGTCTCGATCATACCGGCGGTCGGCCCACCCCCGCCGTCGCCGTGACCGAACAGGTAAAGGCCGTCGACCGAGCGATCGGCGTCCTTGTAGTTGGCGCCGTGGTAGCGAAGCTCTTCGAGGCTCGCGACACCGTTGTAGGTGTCGGCGGGCGGGAAGTGGGTGAGAACCTCGCTGCCGTCGATGCCCCGCCAGCGAAAGGAATGATGCGGCGGGGCGGTGAAGCGGTTCCACGACAGCTTCTGGGTCAGGAAGCGGGTCATGCCGGCCTCGCGCATGAGCTGGGGAAGCTGGCCGGCGTAGCCGAACACGTCCGGGTTCCAGAAGATCGTCGAGCGGGCGCCAAACGCGCGCTCGAAATAGCGCTGGCCGTACAGGAACTGGCGGCAGATCGATTCGCCGGACGGCAGGTTGCAGTCCGGCTCGACCCAAGCCCCGCCGATGGGGATCCACTGTCCGGCGGCCGCCTTGGCGGCGATGCGCGCGAAAAGGTCCGGGTCCGTCTCTTCGATGATGGAGTACTGATAGGCTTGCGAGGCGGCGAACCGGAACTCCGGATAGGCGTCCATCAGGCCAAGCACGGTGGCGAAGGTGCGCTGGCATTTGCGCCGCGTCTCCTCGATCGGCCACAGCCAGGCGGTGTCGATATGGGCGTGACCGATGGCCGAAAGCTCGTGGGTCACGGCCCCGTTGCGGGCCGCCAGCAGGTCGGCCAGAATCGACTGGCCGGCCGGCCAAGTCGCGCCATCCCCAGGATCGAGCATGTTGCACACGGCGTTGAGGTCATGCAGCAGTCGTCCCGCCCAGGTGGTGTCGAGGGCCGGGCGAACGATATTGGTCGCCACGCCGCCGAAGGATCTGGCGCTCTGGGGCGGCGCGCGGTCCGCCTCAAGCTGGCGCAGAGTCTCGAAATCGTGGAACAGGCGCCAGGCGCCCGGATCGAAGCGGCGCAGTTCGCAGGCGACTAGGCGATAGGGGTCGGCCTTGCCCGGTCCCGTCCCGCCGGCCTCGCGCCCGAACGCGCGGTTGCAGGCGGCCTCCACATGAAAGGTCAGGGTCTCGCCGCCAACGGCGCGCGCCGCCAGCGTGGCCGTGGGTCTCCCGATATTGAGACCGGCCGATGAGCGCCCGTCCAGCCAAAGCAGGGCTTCCGACACCGTATCCCAATAAAGATCGACCCGCGCCCCGGCCCAATCTTCCGGGATACGCGCCGTCACGCGAAACCAATAGGTCGCCCACAGCGGCCCCAGCGCTTGGCCGATCTCGGCCGGCCGCCACGCGAGCCCACGCGCCGTCTCGAAGGAAATCCGGCCAACGGGACCAGCCATCTCGATCCGCGCCACACCCGCGCGCGCCGGATGGATGGCCCGCCGCAGCCGCCGCGAGAAGGCCGCCAAGCGATCGCGGGTATAGGCCGGATACCGGCCGCGCGGGCGGGCGATGTCG
>JBDTIW010000172.1:0-3499 GCA_039936215.1 Caulobacteraceae bacterium
GGCCGGCGATATCGCCCTGCCGGCCGGCGTCGAAGTGACCGCCCATCACCGCGACGCCACCGTGGCCTCCATCGCCACCTCCTCGGCCATGCAGGCCGACGACGAGGAAGCCGCCGAAGCCGAAGCCGCCCCCGCCCCCGAGGCCGAGCCGGAAGGCTAGGCCGCATAGCCAAGCGCCATGCTGATCCTGGCGGGCCTGGGCAATCCCGGCCCGCAATACGTCAACAACCGGCACAACATCGGCGCCATCACCGTGGGGGCGATCGCGCGGCGGTGGGAGTTCGGACGCGAGCGCGGCCGGTTCTCCAGCCTGGCCCGCGAGGGTGAGATCGCCACCCCGGCCGGCGCGGTCCGCGCCCTCATTCTCAAGCCCCAGACCTTCTACAACGAAAGCGGGCGGGCGGTCGGCGAGGCCCTGAAGTTCTACAAGCTCGCCCCTGCCGATCTGGTGGTGTTCTACGACGAGATCGACCTGGCGCCGGGACGCTTTCGCGTGAAGACCGGCGGCGGCGCGGCCGGCAACAACGGCATCCGCTCGATCGCCGCCCGCATCGGCCCCGACTTCCGCCGCGCTCGCATGGGGACCGGCCACCCCGGCCACAAGGATCTCGTCTACGGCCACGTCCTCTCCGACTTCCACAAGGCCGACCACGCCTGGGTCAGGGCCCTGGTCGAGGCCTGCGCCGAGGCCCTGCCGCTCCTGGCCGCCGGCGAGGACGACCGCTATCAGGCCGAGGTCCTGCGCCTCGCCCCCTCCGCCAAGCTAGACCCGCGCGCGGCCCCATAGGCGCCAAGTCGGGTAGTCGAGCGCGGCGCCTCTCGTACCGCCGGCTTCCAGCCGGCCCTTCGCCATCGACGTGAGAGAGCCGGCTGGAAGCCGGCGGTACGAGAGACAGGCCGCTTATCCTTGCGCCCATGGGCTTCCAGCCCACCCTTCGGCGGCTATAAGGAGCGGGCTGGAAGCCCGCGCTACAAGGATTCCCATGCTGCCGGTGTTCGGTCTTTCCCTGCTGTTTTCCATCGCCCTGTGCGTCCACGTGGTGCGCACCGGTCAGGCGATGTACTGGCTGATGATCATCCTCATCCTTCAGCCGCTCGGCGGCCTGGTCTATCTGGTGGCGATCGTCATGCCGTCCCTGGCCGGCGGCCCCACCGCCCGGCGCCTCGGCCAGGGCGTGGGCGCGGCGCTCGATCCGACGCGGGAATATCGCGAGGCGAAAGCGGCCTGCCAGGAAACCCCGACCGTCTATAACCAGATGCGCCTGGCCAGGGCGGCGACCGCCCTGGGCCATTTCGACGAGGCCGAACAGCTTTACGGCCACGCCGCCCAGGGCGTCCACGCCGAGGATCCGACCCTGCTCATGGGCCGGGCGGTGGCCCTGATCGAGCTTGGCCGCTTCGAAGAGGCCCTGGCCCTCCTGGACGTCCTGGGCCAGGACGCCGGCAAGGGGCGAACCCCCGCCGCCGCCCTGGCGCTCGGCCGCGCCTACGAGGGCCTGGGCCGGCTTGGCGAAGCCGACACCGCCTACCAGTGGGCGGCCGGCCGTCTGCCCGGTCTGGAAGGCCTCGGCCGCTACGCCGCCTTCCTCGCCCGCGCCGGCCGCCGGGACGAGGCGGCCCAGGCGGTCGGCGAAATGGACCGCCGGATCGCCAAGGCCAACCCCCAGTTCCGTAGAGAGGGCCGCGCCTGGCGCGATCTGGCCGCGCGAGCCCTGGCGGCTTGAGGAGCGCCTATTCCCGCTCGACCGTGGCGGCGGCGGCGTCGAGGGCGGCGGCGACGTCAACCACCTGGGTGTTGGTCAGCTTGCCGCGCTCCAGGCGCAGGCGCAGGGCCAGCTTCAGATTCTCCAAAGCGCGGACGATGCGCGGATCGGGGCCGCCGCCGGAGCGTTTGGCGACCTCAGCGATGCGCGCGAAGATGGCCTCGACGGAGGCCTTGTCGCGTTCCAGGGCGGCGCGGCCCTCCTCGGTGATCGTATAGGCCTTCTTGGGCCCGTCGCCCTGGGCCAGGGTCAGATAACCCAGTTCCTCCAGCAGGGTCAGGGTCGGATAGACTAGGCCGGGGCTCGGGCTATAGGCGCCGGCCAGGCGGTCCTCGATCTCCTTGATCAGTTCGTAGCCGTGACTGGGCTTCTCGGCGATCAGGGCCAGCATGACCTGGCGCAGGTCGCCCTGTTCGAAGACCCGGCTGCTGCGGCTGCTCCGGCCGTAACCATGGCGGCCGTGACGCTCGGAGCGGCTGGACGTCTCGTCCGAAGAGCTCCGGTCGCGGTGGGAGGGATGACAATGTCTCATCTTAGTTCCTATCTTGATACGTACGAGATATATCGCACTTTCAGATATATCTAAGTTAGTCCTGACTTTGCAAGAGGGCGCGACGAAATTATTTTCAGGGCTTGACTGGAGGCCGCATTTGTGTTGCAATATGCAAATGCCAGTGCTGGAAAACCGCGGCCACGAGACCTATGCCCGCGCCAGAGCCCGCGGCCTGGGTCCGCTGGAAGCCTATGTGGCGGCCGGCTATCGGCCCACCTACACCTCGGGGGCGCGCCTGGGCCGCCGCCCGGAGGTGGCGGCGCGGATCGTCGAGCTGCGCGAACGCGAGCCCGAACCCATCGAGCCGGGGGCCGCCATCGCCCGCCTGCTGCGCCTGGCCGACGCCGGCCAGACCCTCAACAACGCCGCCGGCCTTCGGGAGTCGCGGATGGCCCTCATGGAGGCCTATCGCCTCCAGGGCGAACAGAACGCCCCGTCCGACTGGGAGCCCGAACGTCACACCCACCGCCGCCAACTGACCGTCGACGAATGGCTCGAAAAATACGCGCCGCCGGGCTCGCTAAACCAAGACGCCCCTTCTCCGTCGGCGGCGGGAGAAGGCGGCGAAGCCGACGGATAAAGGGTCGCGCCGGCCCCGCTCCATTTGAGAGCCCTTCTCCCCTTGCGGGAGAAGGTGGCCGCGAAAGCGGCCGGATGAGGGGTCGCGCAAACCTTTCCTGTTATCGTCTAACCGCCTCCACGATGGCATCCAGCACGTCCCCGCGATGCTGCTCGATCATGCTGTTCGGAAACCGCAACACCCGGAAGCCCTGGCCGCGAAGCCAGGCGTCGCGCTCAAGATCGTAGCAACTGTCTTCGTGCGTCGGACCGTCGGCTTCGACGATCAGGCGATGACGCAAGCAGAGAAAGTCAGCGATGTATCGCCCGACGGGAACCTGCCGGCGGAACTTCAATCAGGCGAGACGGCGATCGCGGAGGAGTTTCCACAATATCCGTTCGTTGAATGCTGGATCGTGGCGCATGGCCTTGGCAAAGCCGGCTAGGCGTTAGAGGTCGGCGGTCATGGTTGACAGTGGCAAATCGGTAGCGCCGACGCGACCCCTCATCCGGCGCTTCGCGCCACCTTCTCCCGCAAGAGGAGAAGGGTGCTTTTTTGCTACGCCGCCCTCCGCGCCGCGTAGCGGCCGGCGCCGAGATCGACGACGCGGCCATAGCGGGTGAG
>JBDTIW010000173.1:0-4589 GCA_039936215.1 Caulobacteraceae bacterium
TGGCTCGCCTTCGCCTTCTCCGCCCTGGGAGTCCTTGAGCGGGGGGCCGGCGTGACGCGGATCGCCGCCCCGGTCACCGTCGTCGCCGCCGGCGAGGACAGTGTGGTCGACAGCGCCGCCGCGCGCCGGGCGACGGCCCGCCTGCCCGCCGGCCGGTACGTCGAGATTCCCGGCGCCTATCACGAAATCCTGCAGGAGACCGACGCCATCCAGGCGGTGTTCTGGCATGAGTTCGACGACCTGGCCGCCAGGATCGCGGCGGGCGCTTAGGGTCTATTTGGCCGCCGCCCCCAGCACCGCCAGCGCTTCGTTCAGGAGCGTAGCGTCGCCGGCCATGGCGACCTGACCGCCGTCCCGGCCCAGCCGCTCGCCTCGCCAATCGGTGATCAGGCCACCGGCCCCGGCGATGACGGGCATGGCGGCCTCGATGTCCCAGCATTTCAGACCCGCCTCCACCACCAGATCCACCGTCCCGGCGGCGACCATGGCGTAGGCGTAGGCGTCGCAGCCCAGCCGGACGAGGCGGGCGCCGGCGCGCAAGTCTCGCCAGGCCCTCAGCTCAGCGCCATCGAAACAGCCATGGGGATCGGTGGTGGCGACGATCGCGGCGCTCAAGGCGACGCCCTTGCGGACCGCCAGCGGCCTGTTCGCGCCGCGGCTCATCAGCCGCGATCCGCCAGCGTGGCCGATGTAGAGTTCGCCGACATAGGGCTGGCCGATCGAGCCGAGGATCGGCTCGCCCCGGAACCTCAGACCGATCAGGGTGGTCCATACCGGCAGGCCGGCGATGAAGGCGCGGGTGCCGTCGATGGGGTCGAGCACCCAGACGAATTCCGCGCCCGGCCGATCCTCGCCATACTCCTCGCCGATGACCCCATGTTCGGGATAGCGCTCGCCGATCAGGGCGCGGATGGCGCCTTCCGCCCCCTTGTCGGCGGCGGTGACCGGGTCGAAGGCGCCGGGGCCGCCCTTGTCCTCAAGCCCGTGCTCGGCGCGGAACAGCGGCAGGATCGCCCCCGCCGAGGCGCGATTCAAGTCCACCAGGAAGGCGTCGAGGGTGTCGAGACGGGCTGGGTCCAGCATGGCCAAACCCTAGCGCGCCGTACACCGGGCGGGAAGGCGCGTTGCATCGCCCGCGCGGCCCGGCCTAATGGGGCCATGGCCAAGGTCCGTTCGGCGTTCCCGCGCGATCTGGGGTGGCGGCTGGAAGCCCTTGGCTTCGATCTGTTCACCGTAGCGATCCGGCTCCTGCCCGTGGATGTCGCCTCTGCCCTGGGCGGCGCCTTGTTCAAGGCCCTAGGTCCTCTCACCGGCGCCCACCGCACCGCCGAGCTTGGCCTTCGTCTGGCCTTTCCCGATATGCCGGAGGCGAAGCGGCGGGACATGCTGAACGCCCAATGGGATAATTTCGGGCGCTATGCGGCGGAGTTTCCGCTCCTCGACCGGCTGACCGTGGCCAGCGGCCGCGTGGAGGTGGTGAACGGCGAGCGCTTGGCGCGCATCGCGGCCTCGAAACGCCCGGTGGTGTTCATTTCTGGACACTTCTCCAACCTGGAGATCATGGCGGCGGTGATCGTCGGCGCGGGTGTAGATTGTGATGTCACCTACCGGGCCGCCAACAACCCCTACGTCGATGCGCGGATCAAGAAGAGCCGGTTCGGCTATGGGGTGAGAATGTTCGCGCCCAAGGGCGGCGAAGGGGCGCGCGCGCTGCTCGTCGCCATGAGGCAGGGCCGATCCGTGGCCATGCTCAACGACCAGAAATACGATGGCGGCGTCGCCGGCCTCTTTTTCGGCCGCACCGTCCACACCAACCCCGCCGCGGTGCGCCTGGCCCTCAAATTCGGCACGGTGCTCCAGCCCATGTCGATCCAGCGCCGCGAAGGCGCGCGGTTCCGCTGCATCGTGCATGAGCCGATCCCCATCGAGGCGACCGGCGATCGCACCGGCGACATCGCCAGGGGCGTGGCGGCCGTCAACGCCTTTATCGAGGCGCGGGTGCGCGAACGGCCGGGCGAATGGTGGTGGCTTCACCGCCGCTGGCCGCGCGAGGCCTATGCGGAACTGGCGAAGGGGACTTAGGCTTTCGGCTTGCGGGCGCCACTCTTGCGGGATTTCGCGGCGGCCCCGGCGGCCGGTTGCGCGCTTGATGTCCGGGCGCGCGGCTTGGGCTTGGCCCAGCCGGGCTGATAGGTCTTGCGGGCGGGCGCCGCATCCCGCGTCCCAGCGGCCGGACCCGCCTTGCGCGTCGGCTCGCGCCGGCTTGGAAGCTCGACGGCGGCGGACTTGAATTGCGCGCGATCGCCCTTGGGCAGATTGGCCGGCGCGATGAGCGGGCCGAGCTGTTCGCGGATCACCCGCGGACCGACCTCCTCGACCGCTCCGGGGGCGAGCGTCCCCAGGGCGAAGGGGCCATAGGCGACGCGGATGAGGCGGTTGACGGTCAGGCCCAAGGCTTCGAGCACCCGGCGGACTTCGCGGTTCTTGCCTTCGGCGAGGGTCAGGGTGAGCCACAGATTGGCCCCCGCCGGTCCCTCTCTGGCCTTGTCGAGATGGGCGTCGATGGCCCCGTAGCGGACGCCCTCCACGGTGACCCCATCCTTCAGGCGATCCAGCCGAGCCTGGTCGACGCGCCCGCGCGCCCGCGCCCGATAGCGGCGAGGCCAGCCGCTCGACGGCAGCTCCAGCGCCCGCGCCAAGCCGCCGTCGTTGGTGAGCAGAAGCAGGCCCTCCGAGGTGATGTCGAGCCGGCCCACCGAAATCAGCCGGGGCAGGCCGGGCGGCAGGGCCTGGAAGACGGTGGGACGACCCTTGGGGTCGCTGTGGGTGGTCACCAGGCCGACCGGCTTGTGATAGCGGAACAGCCTCGCCGGCTCGGCCGCGCCGACCACCGCGCCATCGACGGTGAGGATGTCCCCGACCCCCACCTTGACGGCCGGTGTGGTCAGGATTTGGCCGTTGAGGGCCACCCGCCCCGCCTCGATCAGGCGCTCCACCTCCCGGCGCGAGGCGATCCCGGCCCGCGCCAGCGCCTTGGCCACGCGTTCGCCGGCTTCGCCCCACGAGGCTTGACCGGGGCCGGGCGGCCCGCTTGGGTGATGTCGATGTCCGACCATGATCTCCCCACCATGCGCATCGCCCTCGAAGAGGCGCAAGCCGCCGCCGATCGGGGCGAGACGCCGGTGGGTGCGGTGGTGATCGATCCGATCACCGGCGAAGTTCTCGCCCGCGCCGGCAACGCGCCGATCACCTCCCACGATCCCACCGCCCACGCCGAAATCCTCGCCCTGCGCGCGGCGGCCATGACGCTGGGCAACTACCGTCTGACCGGCCTGACCTTGGTTGTCACCCTGGAGCCCTGCGCCATGTGCGCCGGCGCCATCAGCCACGCGCGGATCGGGCGGCTGGTGTTCGGGGCGGGCGATGAGAAGGGCGGCGCGGTCATCCACGGGCCGCGCCTCTTTGAGCAGCCCACCTGCCATTGGCGGCCGGAGGTGGCTGGAGGAGTGCTGGCCCAGGAGAGCGCGACGCTCCTGCGGGCGTTTTTCAGGAGACTTCGCGAATGACCGAACGAAATAGCGGCCAGAAGGAAAAGGGCGCCGGAACCACCTCCGCAACCGCCGAGGCTGAGCGTGAAGAGAGAATCGTGCGGCGCCGTCGCTTGATCGACGAGATATTTGCCAAGGCGCCGCGAATGAAGGCCGGAGCGATCGACAGCGTCGATCTCATTCGCGAGGATCGAGATTCGAGATGATCGTGAGGCTCAGCGGGCGGCGAACGCGGCGAACCTGTCCAGCCGAACGTCCAAGCGCTCTCTTACGCTTGGCCACTCGTCGGCGAGAATCGAGAACACGACCTCGTCGCGCGCGCGCCCCTTCCAGGTGATGCTTGCTTGGCGCAGAATGCCTTCCTGGACGGCTCCAAGCTTCGTCATCGCGGCGCGTGATCGTTTGTTCAGAACATCGACATTGAAGGAGACCCGTCGCGCCCCGGATTCGAAGGCGTGGGCGAGCAGCAAACGCTTTGACTCGGCGTTGGCGGGACCACCGCGGGCCTCGGGGCGAAAATAGGTTGCCCCGATCATGGCGACTCCCGCCGCCCGTTCCGGCGCGAAGCCGGTCACCCCGACACATCTTCCGCCAAGATAGGCCGCGAACAGAAGCCACGGCGGATCGCCGCCCCCGTTGACCACGCGGTCCCACCAGGGATTAAAGTGTTCACCGGCCCTTGAGTTTGAGAAAAGTTCCCAGATTTCCGGATCGGCGTCACAGGCGTCGCGCAAATCTTCCTTGTAATCTGCGGCCAGCGGCTCGAGCCGCACGAATCGACCGTGGAGGGGGCGCGAGATCAGTTTCATTGGCGGGACTCTCGCGAGATTCCGGGCGCCCTTCAAGCCGGTCTTGCCCGCCGCGACCCCCCATGCGAAAACGCTTCAAACAGCCGTTTGAATGAGGGCCGCCGTCATGGATTTCGACTATTCCCCGCGCCAGAAGGAGCTGATGCGCCGCGTCTCCGACTTCATGGACGAGCACATCTATCCCGCCGTGCCGATCTACGAGGAGCAGGCGCATGAGGGCGAGCGCTGGAAG
>JBDTIW010000174.1:0-10491 GCA_039936215.1 Caulobacteraceae bacterium
TGGACTGGCTCCAATCGACCAATCCGGCCGCTTCGCAATTCTGGGTGGCGGGCTTTGATTTCGGGGCCTGGGTGGGGATGCAGCTCCTGATGCGCCGTCCGGAAACCGACGGCTTCATCTCCGTCTCGCCGCCCACCAACATGTACGATTTCAGCTTCCTGGCCCCGTGCCCCGCTTCGGGCCTGATCCTGCACGGCTCGGCCGACACGGTGGTGCCCAACACCGAAGTCGAAAAGGTGGTCGCCAAGCTGCGCACCCAGAAGGGCATCGTCATCGATTACGAGCTGGTCGAAGGCGGCGGCCACTTCTGGACGGAGAACTTGCACGAGGTCGAAACCCGCGTCGGCGCCTATCTGGACAAGCGGCTGGCGGCGGAGCCGGCGTAGGGCGATGAACCTTACTCGTCAGCAAGCACCCCCACCGCCCAGCCATAAACGGCATGGCTCAGCGCGGCGCGGGCGAAGGTCTCGTCGGCGGTGACGAGGGTGGCGCGTTCGGCCAGGGCGACGGCGAGATTGAGGCCGTCTTAGGCGGCCTGCCCCAGTTTGGCACGCGATCTAAAAACCTTATCGAGCGCCGCGCCGTGTCGCGTCATTGCCCGATGGCCGCCGAGCCGCTAGCTTGCCTTTTGACTCGGGAAAATGCCCGAGGGGCGGGGATACGAGGAAAAGCCGGATGGCGAGTGTCGCGGGAGTGGGCTTGGGCCTTGGGCGCGTGTTCCAGCGCAAATCGGTCGGTCAGATCCAGGCCGAGCTCGAACACAGCGAGTTGAAGCGCTCCTTGGGCGCCCTCAACCTGATTCTTTTGGGCATCGGTTGCATCATCGGCACCGGCATCTTCGTCCTCACCGGCCAGGCCGCCGCGCAATGGGCCGGTCCCGCGATCATGATCTCCTTCGTGATCACAGGCATTCTTTGCGCCCTGGTCGCGCTCTGCTACGCCGAACTCGCTTCGGCGCTGCCGGTGTCCGGATCGGCCTATTCCTACACCTATGCGTCCATGGGCGAGGGCGCGGCCTGGATCATGGGGCTGCTGCTGTTGCTGGAGTACGGATTGGCCGCTTCCGTAGTGGCGGTCGGCTGGTCGGGATATTTCGTCAGCCTGATGCAGGACATGCACATCATGATCCCGCCGGCCCTGACGGCCGCGCCCGGTGTTCCGGTGATGAACCAGGCGGGCGTAGTGGTCGCCACCGGAATCATCAATCTGCCCGCCATCGCCATCATCGCGGCGGCGACCAGCTTGCTCGTGGTGGGCGTGTCCGAATCGGCGACGGCCAACAACATCATCGTGGCCATCAAGCTGACCGTGGTCGTCGCCTTCATCGCCATCGGTTCGCTCTATGTGAATCCCGCCCACTGGCACCCGCTCATTCCCGCCCAGGTACCCGCTCCCCCGCCGGGTACGCCGATGGATATGGGCCACCAGATCAGCCGGGCGCTTTGGGAAGTGATCACCGGGAACAGTCACTCGAAATACGGGATCGGCGGGGTGATTCACGGGGCGGCGGTGATCTTTTTTGCCTATCTCGGCTTTGAGGCCGTCTCCACCGCCGGCGCGGAATCGCGTAACCCGGCCAAGGACATGCCGATCGGCATCCTCGGCGCCCTGATCATCTGCACGGTTCTTTTCATCGCCACCTCGGCCGTGCTGGTCGGCATCGTGCCCTACACCTCTTTGAACAACCCCGCCCCCATCGCCGTGGCCGTCAACCAGATCGGCCTGCCCTGGTTCGCCGTGTTGGTGAAGATCGGCGCCATCGCCGGCCTGTCCAGCGTCATGCTGGTGCTGCTTTATGGCCAGACCCGGATATTCTACACCATGTCGCACGATGGCCTGCTGCCCTCGGTCCTCGCCCAGGTCCACAAGAGGTTCAAGACTCCGTGGATAAACACGATCATCGTCGGCATAGCCGCCTGCGGGGCGGCCGGCTTCATGTCGCTTGGCGCGCTCGCTGACCTTACCAATGTGGGGTCGCTTACCGCGTTCGCGCTGGTCTGCATCACCGTGATCTACCTGCGCGTCTCCAGCCCCGGGCTTAAGCGGCCGTTCAGAACGCCGTTCTTCCCGGTTACGCCGATCCTAGGCGCGATCATGTGCCTGGTGCTGTTGATGAGCTTGATGTCCGGGGCGGCAACCCGCAATTTCTTCCTGATCTATCTGGCCGTCGGCATCGTGGTCTATTTCGTCTACGGCATCTGGCATTCCGAGCTCGGCAAGGGGATCGTGGTCGAGGGTCACGAAGCCGCGCCGATGGAGTTGCCGTAGGGCAAAATATGCTCCCCTCCCCCTCGCGGGGAGGGGTCGGGGGTGGGGGTGCATCCCAACTCGTCGAGATGATCCACACGAGCGAATTCGCCCATTTCGGCGATCCGGTTTCGGCATTGCTGTCCCGAAGGCCAACATGGTGCGACACCCCCATCCCCAACCCCCTCCCCGCAAGGGGGAGGGGGCCATTTCCGATCTCCCCATCCACGATGTCCTCCCGGCGCTGAAAGCCGCCCTCACCGCCGCCGCCGCCGCGGTCCTCATCGCGCCGCCTGGGGCGGGGAAGACGACGGTGGTTCCGTTGGCTCTGATGAACGAGGCCTGGGCGCGGGGCGGCAAGCTGATCGTGTTGGAGCCGAGGCGCCTCGCCGCCCGGGCCGCCGCCGCCCGCATGGCGCGCACCCTGGGTGAGGCGGTGGGCGAAACGGTAGGCTACCGTGTCCGCCTTGACTCCCGCGTCTCGGCCCGCACCCGCATCGAGGTGGTGACCGAGGGCGTCTTCACCCGCATGATCCTGGACGATCCGGCCCTGGAGGGGGTGGCCGGCGTCCTGCTCGATGAGTTCCACGAGCGCAGCCTCGACGGCGACCTCGGCCTCGCCTTCGCCCGCGACAGCCAGACCCTGCTGCGCCCCGACCTGCGCCTACTGGTCATGTCCGCCACGCTCGAAGGCGGTCGCGTCTCGCGCCTGCTGGACGACGCGCCGGTCATCGAAAGCGCCGGGGCGATGTTCGAGGTGGCGACGCGCTATCTCGGCCGCGCGCCGGGCGTCTCGGTCGAGGATCAGACGGTCGTCGCCGTCCGCCGGGTTCTGGCCGACGAGGACGGCGGCGTCCTGGTCTTCCTGCCCGGCCAGGCCGAAATCCGGCGGGTGGCGGAGCGGCTGGCGGAGGGACTCACCGACCGGAGGGTGGACATCCTGCCGCTCTACGGCGCCCTGGAAATCGACGATCAGGACCGCGCCATCGCCCCGCCGGCCGCGGGGCGGCGCAAGGTGATCCTCGCCACCGCCATCGCCGAAAGCAGCCTGACCCTCGAGGGGGTGCGGGTGGTGGTCGACGCCGGCCTGGCCCGCGTCCCTCGTTACGACGCCGCCAGCGGCCTCACCCGCCTGGCCACGGTGCGCGTCTCCCGCGCCTCGGCCGACCAGCGGCGAGGCCGGGCCGGACGCACCGCGCCAGGCGTCTGCCTGCGCCTGTGGGACGAGGCCCAGACCCGCGCCCTGGTCGCCTTCGACCGCCCGGAGATTCTGGAGACCGACCTTGCCCGCCTGGCGCTCGATCTGGCCCGTTGGGGCGCGCGCTCCACCGACGGCTTGGCCTTCCTGGACCCGCCGCCGTTGGCGGCCCTGGCCCGGGCGCGCGGCTTCCTCGCCGCCCTGGGCGCCCTGGATGGGGCCGGCGCCTTGACCGACCACGGCGCCGCCATGAGCGCCCTGCCCCTGCCGCCGCGCCTGGCTCACATGGTTCTGATCGGGGCGGCAGGTGGGCAAGCCTTGCGGGCGGCGCGGATCGCCGCCCTGATCGCCGAGCGCGGCCTGGGCGGGCGCGCCATCGACTTGTCCCGCCGCCTGGACACCTTTGTCCGCGACCGGAGCCCGCGCGCCCGCGCCGCCGACGCCCTGGCCGCCCGCTGGGCGCGCCAAGCCGGTCCGTCCGGCAAGAAGGCGCCTTTGGACGACGGCGCGCTTCTGGCGCTGGCCTATCCCGAGCGCGTGGCCAAGGCGCGCGGCGGGGCCGGAGAATTCCAGTTGGCCGGCGGGCGCGGCGTCTATCTCGATCCGGCCGAGCCCCTGGCCCGGGAGGCTTGGCTGGCGGTGGCCGAATTGGGCGGCGGCGCGGCCCGCGACCGCATCCTGCTGGCGGCGCGCCTGGATGTCGCCGCGCTCAAGGCGGTGTTCGCCGACACAATGATCTGGGAGCGGCGCCTGGAGGCCGGCCCTGGCGGGGATTGGCGGGCGAAGGAAACCCTGTGGCTGGATCGGCTGGCGGTGGAAGAGCGCCTCATCGCCCGTCCCGACCCGGCCGTCGTCGAGGCCGCCCTGCTGGAAGAGGTACGCCGGCGCGGCGTGGGCGCCCTGGCCTGGGGCGAGGCGTCCGCCGCCTTGCGGGCCCGCGTCGCCTTTCTTCGCGGCTTCGTGCCTAGCTTGCCGGACCTTTCCGACCCGGCGCTGATGCTATCCTTGGACGACTGGCTGGCCCCTGCCCTCGCCGGGCGCGCCTCGCTGGCCGCCATCGTCGACGAGGCGCTGGAAGGCGCGCTGCGCGGACTCATCCCCTGGGATCTTCAGCGCCGCCTAGCCGCCGAGGCGCCGCCCCGCTGGACCGCGCCCACCGGATCGAGCCTGGCCGTCGACTACGCCGCGCCGGGCGGCCCCCGGGTAGATGTGCGGGTGCAGGAATTGTTCGGCCTCGCCGTCCACCCCACGGTCGGCGCCGGTGTCCCCCTTGTCCTGGCCCTGCTCTCCCCCGCCAGGCGCCCCATCCAACTCACCGCCGATCTTCCCGGATTCTGGAAGGGGTCATGGAGCGATGTCCGCAAGGCCATGCGCGGCCGCTATCCCAAACACCCCTGGCCCGAAGACCCCTTCGCCGCCCCGGCGACAAAGCGCGTCAAGCCGAGGGGGTAGATGGGTGGGCGAACCCTACGTCCCCCGCCCGCGCGCCTTGACGATGGCCGCCGCCACCGCGTCCATGTCTTCGCCGTAGACGATCTGGTCGCCGACGATGAAGGCCGGCGTGCCGCCCAGGGCGAGCTTGGTGAAAAGTTCGGTGGTGTCGGAAAGCTGGCGCTCGGCGGCCGGGTTGGCGCCGAGATCGGCCGCCCGCGCGCCCTTGGCCAGGGCGATACGGTCGATGGCGGCGTCGTCCAAGGGATGGGTGGCCATGAGCGCCTGGTAGAGGCCCAGATAGTCGCCACCGGCCTTTTTCACCGCCAGGGCGGCTCTGGCCGCGTGCTGAGAGGTAGGGCCGAAGATCGGCATCTCCTTGAACACGAAGCGCACGTCGTGGTTGGCGCCGATCAGGGCGAGGACCTTGGGCGCGGCGTTGGCGCAGTGCGGACAGCGGTAATCGTAGAACTCGGTGACAGTGATCTTGCCGCCGGGATTGGCCACGAAGTCGCGCGGGTCGCGCTCCACCGCCGCGCGCAGCAGGGGCAGGTCGGCCACGGCTTTCTGTTCCTGCGCCGCCTCATCGGCGTCCGCCTTGACCTGCAGCTTTTGCACCGCTTCCTGGATCACTTCGGGGTGGGCGAGAAGATAGGCGCGCACCTTGGCCCCGAAGGCGTCGTTGCTGCTCCCGGCCCCGGCGCGACCGCAGGCGCCCACCGCGATCAGGGCGAGGACGGCGATTCCCACGAGCGCGGTCCGCTTCATCCGACGCCCCCGATGGCCTTGAGCTGGTCGGGGGTAGGCTTGGAGGCCAGGATGATGTCGGTGGCGCGGCGCCATTCGGGAGTGTCCTTTTTCAACAGTTCTCGGGCATGCACGGCGAAGGTGCGCGCTTCCAGCATCTGGCCCAGATAGAAGTTCTTCTCGGCCGCCGCCAGCCGCGCCATGCCGCCGTCGCCCTTGCTGTCGTAGGCCTCCGACAGCAGGCGCCAGCCCAGCGCATTGTCCGGCTCTTCACCGAGGGCGCGCCGGATGATCGCGATCGCCTCGTCCAGGCGGGCTGGATCGTTGAGAGCGATCAGGGTCTGGCCCAGATTGATCTGCAGCAGGGGGGCGTCGGGCTTCAATTCCACCGACTTGCGGTGAGCCGGCTCGGCCGCCTTGGGCCGCCCGGCCTCGAACAGCACCTGGCCCTTCAGTTCCCAGAGGTAGGGATCGGTCGGCCGCTCGGCGATCAGGGCGTCGATGGCGGCGATGGCCTTGTCGGTCTCGGTCTCCTTGTAATAGGCGATGGCGCGGGCGTAGCGGGCGGGAAACGACTGGTCGGAGTCGGGGTATTCGATCAGGGTCTGGCCGGGCCCGTCGAGGAATCCGATCAGCTTGGCCTTCATGATCGCGTGCTCGGCGATCGCTTCGGGACTATCGACCGCGCCCGCGTGTGGCTGCTGATTGACCCGCGCCTCCAGCGCCTCGATACGATCGTCCGTGAGCGGATGGTCCCGGAAGAAGGGAAACTTCTTCTCGTCGTCGAACACTTCCTGATAGCGGAAAGCATTGAAGAAATCGACCAGGCCGCGCCCCGACTCGCCGGCTTTCTCCAAATAGGTCACCGCCGCCTGGTCGGCCCGCGCTTCCTGCTCGCGCGAATAGCCCAGCAGGGAGATCTCGGCGAAGTAGCCGGAGGAGAAGACAAGGCCGGCGGCCGCGTCCGGAGAGCCGGCGGCGGCGGCCAGTATGCCAAGACCGATGCCCAGGATCATCGGACCCAGCGCCGCGTGGCCGGCCGCGCCGGAGCGGGCGATATGGCCGCCGGCGATGTGGCCGGTCTCGTGGGCGATGACCCCGATGAGCTGGTTGGGGGACTTGGTCTCGACAATCAGGCCGGTGTTGAGGAAGAGCTGCTGGCCGCCGGCGGCGAAAGCGTTCAGCTCCTTGTCGCCGATGAGGTGGATCTGGACACTCTTGGGATCGAGGCCGGCGGCGGCGAAGATGGGATCGGCCTCCGAGTGGAGAATCTCCTCGATCTCGGTGTCGCGGATGAGCGAGACGCCCGGCTGGCCCTGGGCGATGACCTGCGCCGCCGGGACGGCCAGCATGGCCGCCAGCGACAGCGCGCCGACAGCGGCGCGAACGGGGCGTAGCGGAGGCGCTTTCACGAAGTCTCTCCGTTTCGCCCCGTAGCGCGGGCTTCCTGCCCACTTTTTGCGGGGACATCAAAGAGCGGGCTGGAAGCCCGCGCTACGGGGCGCGCAAGCGTTAGGGTCACGGCGCCAGCGCTCAGGCGCCCCGGCGCCACCAGCCCCGCTTGGGCGCGGCGGGAGGAGTCAGGATTTCGGCCGGATCGGGCGTAGCGGGCTCGCTCTCGGCGACCAGGGCAACCACGGGGGCCGGGGCGGGCGTAGGGGCGGGTTCGACTTCCGCCGGAGCCGAGGCCTCACCGACCGTTTCGACGGCCACGGATTCCTCCACCGTCGAAGCCGTCTTGGCGCGGCCCCGCGCCCTTGTGCGGCGCGGCTTGCTCGGTTTTTCCGGGGCCGCGTCCAGTTCGACCCAGACATCCTCCTCGGCGACCGGCGTTTCGGCCGTTGGCGGTGGCGGCGACTCCGGCTCCAGCTCCGGCGCCGCGGCCGGCGTCTCGACATCGATCTCGGGCGTTCGGGCCACCGGACCGCGCCACTCGTAGGGATCCTCGCCGCTCAGGCGGGCCGGCCAGGACCAGCCGTAGACATCGCCGCGCGCCTCGTCGCGGGCTCGTCGGCCGCCGCGCCGGCCGCGCCGTCGGCGCCGTCCCGCCGCTTCGGCCTCGGTTTCGGTTTCGGCTTCGTTGGCTTCGACGGGGGGGCCAGGCGGTGCGGCGACCGCCTCCCTGGGCTCATCGCTCCGGCGTCCGCGCCGACGCCGTCGGCGACGCCGGCCGCCGTCGTCATCATCGGACGCCGCGCCGGTCTCCCGGATCCGCTCGCCGCCCTCTTCATCTTCAGCATCCTCGATCGCGGCCAGCGCCGTGTCGTCGTCCTCGTCCTCGACGGCCTCCTCCTCGGCCTCGTCGATCTCGTCCTGCGGCGTGGGGGCATAGGCGGCCGGGGCAGGGCCTTCCCAGGACCGCTGCGCCTTATGCGGCACGTCCGAGATTCGTTCGATCTCATGGTCGGCATGGGCCAGGGCCTCGCCGACGACCACGCTGACGAACAGGCCGTGGCTGTGCAGCAGGCGGGTCAGGTGCTCGCGCTTGTGGTTGAGGATATAGAGGCAGACGTCGCGCGGCACGCGCACGACGATTTCGCCGCCGCCCTTGAGCGCCTCCATCTCCACCGCCCGCAAGGCGGCCAGGGCGCTGGATTCCACCGACCGGACCCGCCCGGCCCCCTGGCAGTTGGGGCAGACGTGGGTGGTGCCTTCCAGAATGCCGGTGCGCCGCCGCTGGCGGCTGAGCTCCATCAGGCCGAAGGAGGAGATCTTGCCCATCTGGATGCGGGCGCGGTCGCGGGCCAAGCAGTCCTTGAGGACCTTTTCCACCGCCCGGTTGTTCTTGGTCTCGTCCATGTCGATGAAATCGATCACGATCAGGCCGGCCAAGTCGCGCAGACGAAGCTGGCGGGCGGCTTCCTCGGCCGCTTCCAAATTGGTCTTGAGCGCCGTCGCCTCGATGGTCCGCTCGCGGGTGGCGCGTCCGGAGTTGACGTCCACGGCGACCAGGGCCTCGGTCTGGTTGATGACCAGATAGCCACCCGATTTCAGGGGCACGGTGGGCGAATAGATCTGGCTGAGGTGATCTTCGATCTTGTGGGCGACGAAGAGGGGCGCGGGACCGGCCCAGGCCTGGACCTTCTTGGCCTGGGAAGGCATCAGCATGCGCATGAAGTCGCGCGCCTCGCGGTAGCCGGCCTCGCCCTCGACCTGGACCGCCTCGATATCCTTGTCGAAGAGGTCGCGGATGGCCCGTTTGACCAAGTCCTCTTCCTCGTAGATCAAGGCCGGGGCGATGGAGTGCAGGGTGGTGTCGCGGATATTGCCCCAGGCGCGCGACAGATATTCGTAGTCGCGCTTGATCTCCGCCTTGGTGCGCTTGGCCCCGGCGGTGCGCACGATCAGCCCCATGCCCGGCGGCACGTCCAGCTCAGAGACGATGGCCCGCAGGCGCTTGCGGTCGGTCACGGCGGCGATCTTGCGGCTGATGCCGCCGCCGCGGTCGGTATTGGGCATGAGCACGCAATAGCGGCCGGCCAGGGAGAGATAGGTGGTTAGCGCCGCACCCTTGCCGCCCCGCTCCTCCTTAACCACCTGGACCAGCATGATCTGGCGCCGCTTGATCACTTCCTGGATCTTGTAGCGCCGCATCAGCCGCCGGCGGCGGCGCGCCACCTCCTCGTCGACCTCATCCTCGTCGTCGCCGCCCAGCGATTCGCCATCCTCATCGACCGCCGGCGCGGCCTTGGCGAGGGGGCCGTGGTCGTCGTCGTCCTCCTCGGCCTCCCGCAGCAGGGCTTCGCGGTCGGCGTGGGGGATCTGGTAGTAGTCGGGGTGGATTTCGTTGAAAGCCAGGAAGCCGTGGCGGTTGCCGCCATATTCCACGAAGGCCGACTGCAGGCTGGGCTCTACACGGATGACCTTGGCCAGATAGATGTTGCCGCGAAGCTGTTTCTTGGCGCGGCTTTCGAAATCGAACTCCTCAACCCGATTTCCGTCCAGGACGACAACCCGCGTCTCCTCGGCGTGGGCGGCGTCGATCAGCATGGTCTTGGGCATTCAAATAGTCTCCGGGGCGCGCGGCGGACCAGAGGTCCGGGCGCCGGCTGCGGGCGCGCGCGCTAAGGAACGCTCCGGCCGCGCGGCCGCACAGGGCGGCGGCGGCGGTCAGGGTCGAAATCGGAGCGGAGGCGGCGCTGCCCATGGTTGTTCTCTATGGCGCGCCCATTTTTGGGAAAGGCGCGGATCGGATGACGCGTCAACGCCGCAGGCGGCGCGGGGCCCGACGCGAACGGACGCGCAACGTCGCGGACGTCCCTTAACAGGACGGCGCATGCGCGAGAGTCTATGTAGGGGAAGGCGGGGCGGAAGGGAAGCGAAGGTTGGGGGTGGGCGCGCGCCGTCACGAAATGCACACATTGTAAAGCCATCGGCGCAATCGGGCCTCACCGCAGGAGCGGCGCCACGCGGATAGGTCGTGGAAAATCCCTCATCCGGCGCTGCGCGCCACCTTCTCCCGCCGCCGACGGAGAAGGGTCTCTCATGGATGGACGGCCCCGTCCAATCGTGATCAATTCGACCCCACGGGGCCGCGCGGCGGTCCCAGGCGCGGGAGGCGCGGATGACACGGATCGATGTGTTGAACCGGACCAACGGCGGCTTGGCCAAGATGTCCGAAACCTCGGATGACGCCATCGGCGCCGCGACGGGGATCACCGCCGTCCCGACCGGCGAGACGATCGTCTTCAGCGGCGATGTCGGCGTGTTCGCCGCCGGCGGGCTTATCGCCGGGCTTGGCCGCCTCGCCCTCCCCCACACATCCACGAGCGGGTTCAGCATCAACCTCGCCACCGGCCAGGACGCTTCGGGGGCCATCCAGACGGCCGGCAACCTCGCCGACGCCAACTGGAGCGTGACCAACGCCG
>JBDTIW010000175.1:0-7567 GCA_039936215.1 Caulobacteraceae bacterium
GACCCCAACGCGCGAGCGGAGACGGTCCCGGTGGGGAGGTTTTTGGCTTTGGCGAAGTTGTCGTTGGCCGCGACAGGAACCGCGACCGCTCTTGACAAACGGTCAAATATGTCCGAGAAAGATCGCATATGAACCGGGACGCGTTTCTTCGCGACCTCCGCCGCTACTGCCGAAAGAACGGTCTCGCCTTCGAGTGGAATCCTCGCCACGGCAAGGGCGGTCATGGTGAGATCGGCGTGAGTGGGCGATACACGACCGTCCAGACCAATTTGACCGAGGGCCGGATCGAATCAATTTTGAAGCAATTTGGACTGCCGAAGAACGCGGTTTGAGAATGGAGAACGGAATGGAACTGTTCAGCTACCCCGCCACTGTGGAGGAGATCGTGCCGGGCGATTTCCTGGTCCGCTTTGTCGAGGTGCCGGAGGCGATTACCGGCGGCGATACGGTGGAAGAGGCGTTGGCGAACGCACCGGATGCGCTGGCCTGCGCCATTGAAGGCTATCTCGAACGCGACTGGACCGTCCCTGCGCCTCGTCCGGCTAAAGACCACGAATATCCTATTTCCCTCGATCCAGAGACCGCCGCGCGGGTGGTTTTGCGACGGGCAATGAAGGAACTCGGGATAAGCAATGTCACTCTAGCGCGGCGCATGAAGCGGGACGAAAAGGCCGTTCGTCGCATCCTGAGCGGACGCCACGCCAGCTTCTCGATGACCCTGGACGCGTTGAAGGCGGTCGGGTTGCATCCGGCGTTGAGCGTGTAGCCCCGTGGCTTGCAGGCAGGCGATCTTCTCCAGCTTTCTTTCCAAGTGCGCAACCAAGCCCCGAGTTGCAGGGTTTGATACGACCATATGTTAGAGAGGAAGCTATGAAAATCGTACTTTTAACGATCGCGATTGCGTCGGGAGCCGCCAACGCTCCTTCGGACACACGCCCTCGGTTCGACTTGGATTGCAAGGGTGTCACGAGGCCAATGCGCGACGTACAGAGTACTGGTCCGACAGAGCCGTGGCACCGAACCTTCTCGATCGACCCTGATAGGGGGTTGGCTTTCATTCACGGCTCTCAGGGCGTGATGAATTTAACCATTTCGCCAGATACGCTCGTCGCGGGTGATCCAGACCTCGCCATAAGCATCAATCGAAGCACAGGTTATTTCAATCAGATGATCACAATGGTGCCCGGCATGGAGACAGTGAGTGAGGGTAAATGCGTTGTGCAACCTTACACCTCTATGCCTTCACGTGCCTTTTGAGGTACAACGTGGTATACTATGGCAATGAATTCGAACAGCCAGTTGTCTGTTCCCATTTTTCGCTCAACAGATTTTGAGCCAAGTTCCCCACCCACAAGTTCCGCACCCGCCGCAATCGCTCCGCTCGGTAGACCGCCTCCAACTCCCCATACGCCCGCTCGAAATCGTCGTTGAGGATCACATAGTCGTATTCGGCCCATTTCTCGATCTCGCCCTTGGCGCGGCCGAGGCGGCGGACGATGACGTCCTCGGCGTCCTGGGCGCGGGTGTGCAGGCGGGCGGCGAGGTCGGCCATGGTGGGCGGGAGAATGAAGACGCGCGCGGTGTCGTCAGGCTGGGCGGCGGCGACGGCTCTGGCGCCCTGCCAGTCGATGTCGAAGAGCACGTCGCGGCCCTGGGCCAGGGCGTCCAGTATCGGGGCGCGGGGGGTGCCGTAGCTGTGCTCGTGGACCCGCGCCGATTCCAGGAATTCGCCGCGCGCAGCCATGGCCTCGAAGGCCTCCGAGCCGATGAAATGGTACTCCCGCCCGTCCGCCTCCCCTGGGCGCGGCGGACGCGTGGTGGCGGAGATGGAAAGGGTGAGGCCCGGGTGGCCCGCGATCAGGCGGCGCGCCAGGGAGGTCTTGCCGGCCCCAGAGGGGCTGGAGATGACCAGCAGCAGGCCGCGCCGTTCGCGCTCACGTTCATTCGACATTCTGGACCTGCTCGCGGAACTGATCGACGGTCGCTTTCAACTCCAGGCCGATGGCCGTCAAGGCGACCGAGGCCGATTTGGCGCACAGGGTATTGGCCTCCCGCATCAATTCCTGGGTGAGAAAGTCGAGGCGCCGGCCGGCCGCCGCGTCTTGGCCGAGGAGCCCGCGCCCGGCCTCGATGTGGCTGGCGAGCCGGTCGAGCTCCTCGCGCACGTCGGCCCTGACGGCCATGGCGGCGGCTTCCTGGACGATCCGCTCGGCGCTCGCCGCCTCGCCCGCCAGTTCGGTGAGACGCCGCTCGAAGCGCTCCTTGATCAGCGCCGGCTGGGCGGACGCCTCCCCCTCGGCCGCGGCGATCAGGGTTTCGATGTGGGCCAGGAATCCGTGCAGCAGGGCGGAGAGTCCAGCGCCTTCCGCCAGCCGCTCGGTCTTCAGTTCGTCGAGCGCCCGGGCCATGGACGCCGCCATGGCCGCTTCCACGGCGCCGTGCATGTCAAGATCGTCGTCCTCGTCGCCCGCCTCCACCACCCCGCGCAAGGCGAGCAGACCGTCCATGGCCGGCGGCCCGGCGCGGCCAGCCTCCACGAAGGGTTCGCAGAGCGCCACATAGCGTTCGAGCGCTTCGACGTTGACCCGCGCCTGACCGGCCGTTTCGGAGCGGCGGGCCTGGATGTTGATGCCGATCTGGCCGCGCTGGAAGCGGACCTGCGCCGCCTCCCGCGCCGCCCGCTCCAGGGTGTCGAACCCCGGGGGGCCGCGAAATCGCACGTCAAGACCCCGGCCGTTGACGCTCCTCGCCTCCGCGGCCCAGGTCCAGGCGCCCGCCGCGCCCTCGCATCTGGCAAATCCGGTCATCCCCGAAATGGTCATGGCTTGGCCTCCGCCGCCCGCACCTGTTCGATGGCCCGCCAGCGGGCGACATTGCGCAGATGGATCTGGTAGTCGTCGGAAAAGACATGCCCGCCCGTGCCGTCGGCGACGAAATAGAGATCGTCGGTGGACGCGGGATCGAGGGCGGCAGCCAGGGCGGCGCGGCCCGGGTTGCCGATCGGGGTCGGCGGCAGGCCGGCCACCGAATAGGTGTTGTAAGGGCTCGCGGAGGCCAGTTCGGAGACGCGCAGACCGTGGCCGAGGGGCGTCCCGCCGGTCAGGCCATAGATCACCGTGGGATCGCTCTCCAGGCGCATGCCCTTCTTCAGGCGGTTGATGAACACCGCGGCGATGCGCGGGCGCTCGTCAGCCTTGGCGGTCTCCTTTTCCACGACGGAAGCCAGGATCACCGCCTCGGCGGGCGATCGATAGGGCAGGCCCCGCGCCCGCGCCCGCCAGAGCCCGGCGAGCAGGGCGTCGCGGGCATCCATCATCTGGCGCAATACCTCGCCCCGGGTCTCGCCGCGCCGAATCTCGTAGGTTTCCGGCAGGATCGCCCCTTCCGGCGGCGTGGCCACGTCGCCAGTCAGGGCGTCCGTGCGCCGCAGAATATCGACCACCGCCTGGGAGGTGACGCCCTCCGGCACGGTGACGAAGCGTCGAACCACCCGCCCGTCGCGCAGGGCGATGAGGACTTTCGACATCGGCGTGGCGGAGGGAAATTCGTATTCGCCCGCTTTCAGTAGCCGCGCCGCGCCGGTCAGTTTGGCGGCGACGACGAACACCGTGGCGGAGCCGATGACATGGGCGTGTTTCAAGCTGCCCGCGATTTGCGGCAGGCTCTCGCCCGGCGGCAGGATGATGTCGGTGGCGGCGCCCTGGCGCGCCGAAGGTCCCGGTCCCGCGTAAGTCCAAAGGCCGGCGATGACCAACAACGCCACGGCCGCGGCGATCCATGGCCCGATCCCCCGAAGCCGGAATCTCCGGCGCGCGGCGGGGCGCGCCCAGCGTGGCCGCTTCACGGCGCCTTCTTGAACACGACGCTGGCGTTGGTGCCGCCGAAGCCGAAGCTGTTGGAGAGGGCGACATCGATCTTCATCGGCTTGGCCACCTTGGGAATGAGGTCGATGGGAGAGTCCACCGAGGGATTGTCGAGGTTGATGGTCGGGGGGGCGATCTGGTCGCGCAAAGCCAGGACGCTGAACGCCGCCTCCACCGCGCCGGCCGCGCCCAGTAGATGGCCGATGGCCGATTTGGTGGACGACATGACCGTCTTGCCAGCCGCCCGGCCAAACAGGCGCTCCACCGCCCCCAGTTCGATCTCGTCACCGAGCGGCGTCGAGGTGCCGTGGGCGTTGATGTAGTCGATGTCGGCCGGCTCGACACCCGCCTGGGCAATGGCCGCCTTCATGGCCCGAAAACCCCCATCGCCGTCATCGGCCGGGGTGGTGATGTGGAAGGCGTCGCCGGCCAGGCCATAGCCGATCACCTCGGCGTAGATCTTGGCCCCGCGCGCCTTGGCGTGCTCCAATTCTTCCAGCACCAGGACGCCGGCCCCCTCGCCCATGACGAAGCCGTCGCGGTCCTTGTCGTATGGACGCGAGGCGCGTTGGGGCGCATCGTTGAAATGGGTGGACATGGCCCGGCAGGCGATGAAGCCGGCGATGCCGATCTTGCACACCGCCGCCTCCGCCCCGCCGGCCACCATGACGTCGGCGTCGCCGTGCTGGATCAGGCGCATGGCGTCGCCCACCGCGTGGGCGCCGGTGGCGCAGGCGGTGACCACCGAATGGTTGGGGCCTTTGAAATGATGGCGGATCGACACCTGTCCAGAGGCCAGATTGATCAGAGCCGAGGGAATGAAGAACGGGCTGACCCGGCGCGGACCCTTCTCGTGCAGCTCAACGGCGGTGTCGGCGATGGTCGAGAGACCGCCTATCCCCGAGCCGATGTTCACCCCGGTGCGGTCGCGGTCGTCTTCGTTCTGGGGCGTCCAGCCGCTATCGCGCACCGCCTCGTCGGCGGCGGCCATGGCGTAGAGGATGAAATCGTCGACCCGCCGCTGCTCCTTGGCGCTCATCACCTGGTCGGGATCGAAGGAACCCGCCACGTCCGGCCCGCCGCCGCCCCGGCCGTCCACCCGCGGCACCTCGCAGGCCACCTGGCAGGCGTAGTCGGCGGGATCGAAGGCGGTGATCCGCCCCGCCCCGGACCTGCCGGCCAAAATGCCCTTCCAGGTGGTCTCGACCCCCCAGCCAAGCGGGGTGACCATGCCAAGTCCGGTGACGACGACGCGGCGCATGCGGCCTGAGGTTCAGGCGCCTAGGCGCTCTCCGATGAACTTCACCGCGTCGCCCACGGTCTGAATGTGTTCGGCCGCGTCGTCGGGGATTTCGATGTCGAATTCCTCTTCGAAGGCCATGACCAGCTCGACATTGTCCAGGCTGTCGGCCCCAAGGTCGTCGATGAAGCTCGCCTTTTCGGTCACCTTTTCGGGATCGGCGTCCAGGTGCTCGATGACGATCTTACGCACACGCTCAAGAATGTCGGACATTTGAGATCAAGTCCCTCTTTGTGGTTGGCGTCCGCGCCCGTGATCGGCGGCCAGACTCTTGGGGTTCCAAATTAGGTTTTCCGCCTAGCATGTTCCTTTGGGCGCCGCTAGCGGCGCCACGCAGGGTCGAGTAGCGGCCGCGTGGTTCGCGTTATTTTTATCCACGAACCTCACGAACGGGCCGCTAAGAATCACCGGACGAGGCGGTTCCATGCGCGCCTTTGGCGCGCTTCAAAATCGACCGGCGATCGGAACCTCGCAGCCGGTGATCGCCCGGACCAAGCCAGGCTTGCCTAGATCATCGCCATACCGCCGTTCACGTGCAGGGTCTGGCCGGTGACATAGGCGCCCTCATCGCTGGCCAGATAGACGCAGGCGGCGGCCACGTCGGCGCCGAGCCCCAGCCTCGCCAGGGGAATGGTCGACAGAATGTGCGCCTTCTGAGCCTCGTTCAGCGCCGCCGTCATCGGGCTTTCGATGAAGCCCGGCGCGACGCAGTTGACGGTGACGCCGCGGCTCGCCACCTCCTGGGCCAGGGCCTTAGAAAAGCCGATCATGCCGGCCTTGGACGCCGCATAGTTCGCTTGGCCCGCGTTACCGGTGACGCCGACCACCGAGGTTATGCCGACGATCCGCCCGCTTCGCCGCTTCATCATTCCGCGCAGGGCGGCGCGCGACAGGCGAAAATAGCTTTCCAGATTGACCTTCAGCACCGCCGCCCAATCGTCGTCCTTCATGCGCAGGAGCAGACCGTCGCGGGTGATCCCGGCGTTGGCGACCAGGATATCGAGGCCGGCCCCCGCCGCCGCCTCGGCCGCCGCCACCAGGCCGTCCACCGCCGCGCCGTCGCCAAGCTCGCAGGCGACGCACGACACCCGCTCGCCCAGTTCACCAGCGAGATCGGCCAGCGCCACTTGGCGGGTTCCTGAAACAACGACATGCGCCCCCTGCCCGTGCAGCGCCCGCGCGATCGCCCCGCCGATTCCCCCGCTGGCCCCGGTGATCAGGGCGGTTTTGCCGGTGAGGTCGAACATGGCGGGGACTTTCGTTCTCGGGCCGCCTGTTTATCCGCCAGTCGCGATTTTGGCGATGCGTCAAACCATCGTCAATAATTCGTCAAATCCGACATCCGGCCCGCCACGCGTCTTTCCTCACGGCGGCGAACATGTTTCCGTCCCTCATCGGCGGTTCGAGGCCCGCCCGCGATCACGCCGCGATCGCGGAAAGGCCAAGGATCGCCGCCAGCTCCAGGCGACATCGGGCCCGAGGCTTTTGCCTCGATCCCGTGGGCCCCGGGGGAGGCGCGCCGCGGCGAATGGGCCGCGGCGCGCGCACCCAAGGCACCGCACGGGCGCCGGCCGACAGCTCAAACCAGCTTGGCAAACGCGTCGAGGTCGGCCGGCGCGCCCAGGGCCATGCCCCCCGCGTCCGGGGCGATGCGCCTGGCCATACCGGTCAGCACCTTTCCGGCCCCGACCTCGGCGAACAGGCCGACACCCCCCTCGCCGGCCATCCACTCCATGCTCTCGCGCCAGCGCACACGCCCGGTCACCTGCTCCACCAACAGGCGCCGGATGACTTGCGGGTCGAGAGTCGGACGGGCGATGACATTGGCCACCAGCGGCGCGCGCGGGGGGCCGATCGCCGTCTCCTCCAGGGCCCGGGCCATCTCCTCGGCGGCCGGCGCCATCAGTGGGCAATGGAACGGGGCCGAGACGTTGAGCAATATCGCCCGCGCGCCCAAGGCCTTGGCCGTTTCGATGGCCAGATCCACCGCCGCCGCCTGGCCGGAGATCACCACATTGCCGGCGTTGTTATCGTTGGCGACCACGCAGACGCCCACCTTCGAACCGGCCGCCGCCGCCGCCTCGGCGAGCGCCACGTCGGCCTTGGGGCCGATCAGCGAGGCCATGGCCCCCTCCCCCACCGGAACCGCCCGCTGCATGGCCTGGCCGCGCAGTTTCAGCAACTTGGCGGTATCGGCCAGGGCGATGGCGCCGGCGGCGGCGAGGGCGGAATATTCCCCCAGCGAATGGCCGGCCACGAAGGCCGCCTTGTCCACCCCGATCCCGAACTCCGCCTCCAGCGCGGCCATCGCCGCCAAGCTTACCGCCATCAGGGCCGGCTGGGCGTTTTCGGTCAGGGTCAGATCTTCGATCGGTCCCTCGCGCATCAGCCGGAACAGCTTTTG
>JBDTIW010000176.1:0-22532 GCA_039936215.1 Caulobacteraceae bacterium
GCGGGAACGCCCACGGTGCAAATCACCTCGCGCTATGACGCGGCGGCGCGCACCCTCGATCTGGACCTCTCCCAGCACACCGACCCGACCCCCGGCCAGGCCGACAAGCGCGCCCTGACCATCCCGCTGGCCCTCGGCCTCATCGACGAGGACGGGCGCGTGCTGCGGGACACCGACCTCATCGTGCTCGATACGGCGCGCCGCCATGTCCGCCTGGAAGGAGTCGAGCGGGCGCCGGTGCTTTCGGCCCTGCGCGGCTTTTCGGCCCCCGTGAACCTGACCACGGACGCGCCGGCCAAGGACGGCTATGTGCGGCTGGCCGGCGATCCCGACCTCTTCAACCGCTGGGAAGCCGGCCAGACCCTGTCGCGCGACCTCATTTTGGCCCGCGCCGCCGGGGCGCCCGACGAGGTGGGCGAGGAGCGCTTCGCCGAGGCCATCGGCCGCGCCCTGGACGACCAGGCGGCGGCCCCGGCCTTCAAGGCGCTGCTCCTGGCCCTGCCCGCCGAATCCGACCTGGCGGTCGTCCGCGCGCCCGCCGATCCCGCCGCCCTTCACCGGGCCCGTGGCGCCCTGCGCGCCCGCCTGGCGGTCCATCTGGGTGAATCCCTTCGGCGCCTTCACCGCGGCCTGCACGACTCGGGTCCGTTCTCGCCGGTCGCCGAGGCGGCCGGCCGGCGGGCCTTGCGCAACGCCGCCCTGGACCTTCTGGCGGCCGACCGAGACCCGCTCAACCGCGAGGCGGCGAAGACGCATTTCGAGGCCGCCCAGAACATGACCGAAGCCATCGGCGGCCTCGCAGCCCTGACCGTGCTGGGCGGCGAAGACTTCGAAACCGCCCTGGCCGCCTTCTATGAACGTTGGCGGCGCGAGCCCCTGGTGATCGACAAATGGTTCGCGATCCAGGCCCGCGATCCCTCGCCGGGAGCGCTGGGGCGCGTCCTGGGACTGACCGTCCATTCGGCCTTCGACGCGCGCAACCCCAATCGCCTGCGCGCCCTGGTGCAGACCTTCGCCGCCGCCAACCCCGACCGCTTCCACGATACCAGCGGGGCCGGCTACCGGTTCCTCGCCGACCAGATCCTGGCCGTGGACGCCTTCAACCCGATGACCGCCGCCCGCCTCATCGAACCCCTGGGCAGTTGGGCGAGCTACATTCCGGCCCTGAGCGGCCTCATGCGCGCCCAGTTGGAACGGATCGCCGGCGCCGAAGGCCTGTCGAAAAACGTCCAGGAACTGGCGGCGCGGTCGCTGGCTTGAGGCGGTGGTAGTTGGTTCGCCTTCCTCCCCTTCTGGGGAGGGTGGATTGGAGCGAAGCGACAAGACGGGTGGGGCGTGGTGAAGGAACCGGGACGTTTCAGGATACCAATGCTTCGAAACTCGCCAATCCTTGACGCCGGTGAAGCGTCACCACTCCCCACCCTGATCGCTTCGCGGCCTGTCCCTCCCCATTAGGGGGGGGAGGAAGGATGCGGAGCCTCCTTCGCCGGCGGTCGGCGCATGGCCTCGCCGAAGCGGGCGCGCTGGTCGGGGGGCAGGGCGGCGGCGAAACCGAGGACGCCGTCCTCGACCTTGGCGCGGGAGGTTTCGTTAAGGGCGCGGGCGCGGGCCAGAGCGGCCTCGGCGGCGGCGGGGTCGAAGCTCGGCTCCGCCAGCGATCCCCAGGCGGCGGCGCGGACGGCGCGCGCCCGGGCGTTGGCGTCATGAACGCTTTGTCCCTCGGTTTGGAGGAGGGCGAGGAAGGCGGTCCGCTGGGCGGGAGCGAGGCTGAGGGCGGCGGCGCGCAGGCTCGGTCGTCCCGACACATGATGGCGCGCCTGATCGGCGCCGAGAGCCAGGAGCGTGACGCCGGTGGCGATCAGGAACAGGTTCAGGGCCGCCGAGGCGATCAGGGCGATCGAGGTCCAGCGCGCGGTCATCAGCCCTCGCCCAGGTCGGCGGGTTCGCGCAGAAGCAGGGCGGCCTCCTCGCTCGGATCGGCCGCCGGCGCGGCGCGCACGGGCGCCAGGGCGGCGGGCGCGACCACCAGGCCGGCCGCGACGCCGGCGGCCACCGCGCCGGCCAGACCCGCCGTCAGGCCAAGCCCGGCCAGCCAGCGCCACGGCGTCCCGCGCTCGCGAGGCCCCGGCGCGGCCTGAAGGATTCGCGCCAGCAGCGCGCCGCTCGGCGACAGCGTCGGCGCGGCGCCAAGGGCCTGGTCCAGGCGCTGGGCCTCCCCGAGGATGAGCGCTGTCCGTTCGGGTTGGCTGGACGTCAGACGACGCGCCGGCTCGCGATCGGCCGCCGGCCAGCGTTCGATCTCGCCGCCGAACGCGCCGGCCAAAGCCTCGAACCTGCCTGGGTTCATGATCCGCCGCTCCCCCTGCTTAGTCATCGGCCGCCACATCGGCCAGGGCGACCCGGAGCGCGCGGCGCGCCCGCGACAACAGGCTTTCCAGCGCTTCCAAGCTCACCCCCATGACGGCGGCCGCTTCGATGTTGCCCAGATCCTGATAGTGGCAAAGCACGATCGCCTCTCTTTGCCGGGCCGGCAGGGCCTGAAGCGAGGCATCCACCCGCCGGCCGACATCCCTGGCCTGAAGGCCCCGGTCGGGGCCGGGGCCGGGATCGGCCAAGTCCGGCAGGTCGGGGGTGGTCCACACGCGCCGCCGCAGCCGGTCGTAGCAGAGGTTGAGCGCCACCCTGTGCAGCCAGGTATCGAACCGGGCGGCGCCGGGCCGCCAGCGCGGAGCGAATTTCCAGGCCCGCAGGAAGGTCTCCTGGGCCACGTCCTCGGCCTCGCCGAGGTCGCCCAGCATCCGGCGCGCCAGGGAAAGCAGGCGCGGCAATTTCCGGTCCACCAGGGCGCGGATGGCGGCCGGATCGCCCCGCCCGGCCCCCATGACCAGCGCGTCGTCCGCATCGGCGCCCCTGGGGGTCAAACTTCACCTCGCCCACGCCTCGCACTTCGCTTGACCCGCGGACCCAAGCTCGCCTCGCGCAAGACCGCCCGCGCCCTATTCAACGGAGGCGGGACCGGCATCCGTCGCCCGGCTCGAAACCAGATATCGAAACGCGCCGTGGGCCGCCTTGCGCGCCCTTACGAGCCTGGCCTTCAGGTCGGCGAACCGCCTCGTATCGCCCGCCCTGCAGAGCAGGGCGCGCAGAGCGGCCGGCTCGCCAGCCGGATCGGCGTCGTCCTCGATGGCCACCTTGAGGAGCTGGGAGAGGTTCTGCTGCAAGGCCCAGGCCTGGCGCAGAAGCTCCAGCACGCCCGGCGGGGCGAGGGCGGCCTGACCCAGGGCGTCGAGGGCGTCGGCGGTGTTCTGCCGCAGGGGTCCGCCGGCGCCGGCGTGGATCAGCTGTAGGTACTGAGCGGCAAACTCGATATCGACCAGGCCGCCGCCGATGAGCTTCATGTCCCAAAAGCCGCTGGGCGCCCGCTCCTGGGCCATCAGGGCGCGCATGTCGCGCACCTCGCGGCCGGCGACGGCCGGGTCGCGGGGCCGGCGCAGGACGGCCTCGATCGCGTCGGCGGCGGCCTTGGCGAAGGTCGACGAGGTCGCCCAGATCACCCGCGCCCGGGTCAGGGCCAGGAACTCCCACGGATCGGCCTCGCCGCCATAGTAGCTTTCGAAGGCGGCCAGGCTCACCGCCACCGGTCCCTTGGTCCCCGACGGGCGAAGCTGGAGGTCGACCTCGTAGAGTTCCCCCTCGGCGGTGGGAGCGGCGAGGGCGGTGACCAGCCGTTGGGTGAAGCGGGCGTAGAAGGTCTCGGCGCTCCAGTCCCGGCCAGCCGATGTCGCGCCGTCTTTCAGCGGGCGATAGAGGGTCATAAGGTCGAGATCGGACGCGGCGGTCATCTCGCGCGAGCCGCATTTGCCCAGGGCGATCACCGCCGTCTCGCCGGGAAAGGGTCCAGCGGCCCGCTCGACCTCGTGCAGAGACGCCTGGGCCAGGCCTTCGATCAGAGCGTCGGCCAGATCGGCGAAGGCCGGTCCCGCCTCCCGCGCGTCGGCCACGCCGCCCAGCACCTGAACGCCGATGCGAAACGCCCGCTCCCGGTGCAGGCGGCGGGCGACATCCATGGCCGCCTCGAACGAGTCGGCGGCGGCGATGGCGGCGGGAAGCTCGAGCGGCGGCGCGATGGGCGAAAAAAAGCTGGGGTCCAGCAGAGCGTCCAATGCGGCGGGGCGGCGCGCCAGGGTGCGCGCGAAACGGGGGGCGAGGGCCGTGATCCGCACCACCAGTTCGAACAGCCGCGGCTGGGCCAGGAACAGCGACTGCACCTGGACCCCCGACGACAGAGCGGTGAAGAAGTCGGCGAAGCGGGCGAAGGCGGCGTCCGGGGCGCCGGTGGCGCGGGCGGCCTCCAGAAGCCGAGGGGCCAGACGGGTGAAGACTTCGCGGCCCCGCTCGCTTCGGGTGGCGGCGATCCTGCCATGGTGCCAGGCGCGGATGGTCGCGGAAACCTGGCCGGGATCGGAGAAACCCATGCGCCTCAGGGTGGCGAGGGTCTCGGGGTCGTCGTCGACCCCGGTGAAGACCAGACTGCCGAAGCGCGACGACAGGGCCTCCTCGCCGGCGAACAGTTCGCCGTAGCGCCGGTTGACCCCTTTCAGGAGGCGTCCGACGGCGGCGTCGAAGGCGCGCAGATCGCCGTAGCCGGCCAGGGCGGCGATGCGCCGGCGTTCGGGATCGCCGGCCGGCAATCTGTGGGTCTGTTCGTCGCCGATCATCTGGGCGCGATGTTCCAGGCCGCGCAAAGTTCGATAGGCGCCGGCCATCTCCTCGGCCGTCTGGCGCGCCACATGGCCGGCGTCGGCCAGGGCGCTGAGCGCATCCAGGGTGCGGGGCGAGCGCAGGGCGCCATGGCGTCCGCCCAGGATGAGCTGTTGGGTCTGGACGTAGAATTCGATCTCGCGAATGCCGCCCCGGCCAAGTTTCAGATCGGCGCCCCTGGCGGCGAGCCGGTCGTCGGCCTTGTGGACGTGGATCTGGCGCTTGATCGAATGGATGTCGGCGATGGCGGCGAAGTCGAGGTTGCGTCGCCAGATGAACGGAGCCAGGGCGCCCAGAAAAGCCGCGCCGCGCGCCATATCGCCGGCGGCGACACGCGCCTTGATGAAGGCGGCCCGCTCCCAGTTCTGGCCGACGCTTTCGTAGTAGTCGAACGCCGCCGCCACCGGCACGGCGACCGGGGTCGAGGACGGGTCCGGACGCAGGCGCAGATCGACCCGGAAAACATAGCCCTCGACGGTCCGTCTTTGCAGGATGTCGGCGATGCGTTCGACAAGCCGGATGGCGAAGGGCGCGGCCTCGATCCCGGACGCCAACGGCAGGACGGCGGGCTCATAGAAGACCGAGATGTCTATGTCGCTGGAATAGTTGAGTTCGAACGCGCCGTGCTTGCCCATGGCGATGGCGAAGAGGCCCGGCGCCGGACCCTCGTCGCCAACGCCCAGACGGGTCAGGCGGCCGGCCGCCAGGGCCTCGCCGGCCGCCATGCCCATGGCGCTCGCCAAGGCTGCGTCGGCGAAGGCGCTGAGAGCGCCGGTCACCGCTTCAAGAGTCCACACGCCCCCCAGATCGGCCAGGGCGGTGAGCAGGTGCAGCTCGGCCTTGAGATCGCGCAGACCTCGCTCCCCCGCTTCGGCCCCGCCTTCCGCGCAGGCCCGCGCCCCGGCCAGGATGGCCTCCAGCCGCTCGCCCGGATCGTCGGCGAGCACCCGGCGCAGGGGGTCCGGGGCGCGGCGGGCGAGGCCGGCAAGATAGGGCGAGGCGGAAAAGATCGGGGCGAGGGCGGGCCAGGCGGCGTCCAGTTCCTCGGCCCATCCCGCGCCGCGCGCGGCCTCGGCCAGCGCCTCGCGCGAGCGCGCCGCGGCCGCGGCGTCGATCACCGGTCCGCATGCGGCGATCGTACTTCCAAGCGCCGTCATGGCCGCTTCATCCGGCCTTGGGCAGCACCAGCGCCACCCGGAGGCCCGGGCCGGACCCATCGAAGGCGCCGGGGCCTTCGTCCATCTCAAGATGGCCGCGGTGCGACCTGGCCACCGCCGACACCAGGGAAAGGCCCAGGCCGACGCCCGGCTGGTTGCGGCTGTTCTCCAGGCGCACGAAGCGCTCCACGACCCGGCCCCGATCGGCGGGCGCGACGCCGGGCCCGGTGTCGGTCACGGACATCTCGATATCGCCCGACGAGCGGCGCCGTACGCGCAGCATCACCGCGCCACCGGGCGGGGTGTATTTCACCGCGTTGTCGAGGATGTTGGCGAGCGCCTGGGCGAGGAATTCGCGGTTGCCCTTCAGGCTCAGGGCCGGGGTGAGCTCGGCCTTGAAATCCAGCCCCTTGTCCTCGCAGAGGGGCTCGTAGAGTTCGGCCATGTCGGCGGCGAGGGCCGAGGGATCGAACAACGTCTGGTCGGGCGCGTCCCCAGCCGCCTCCAGGCGGGCGATGGCCAGGACGGCGGTGAAGGTGCGCAACACGGCGTCGGCATCCTCCAGCGCCTGGTGCAGGGCGAGCTTGGGATCGGCGCGCCCGGCGTCGGCTTCGATCATGGCCGCCTCCAGGCGGGCGCGCAGGCGGGTGAGCGGCGAGCGCAGGTCGTGGGCGATGGCGTCGCCGGCGTGGCGAAGGCCGCCGATGGAGCGCTCCAGACGCTCGAGCATGTCGTTGAGGCCGGCCGCCAGTTCGTCGTATTCGTCGCCCGTGCCGCGAACGGTGGCGCGCACGCGCAGATCGCCCGCTCGCGCCGTCTCGATCACCTCGCCGAGGCTGGCGAAGTTGCGGCTGACATTGCGGCTGACCAGCACGCCGCCGGCCAGGCCCAGCACCAAGATCAGGGCCCCGGCCCCCCACAGGGCGCGCAGGATACCCACCACATAGGATTCCGCTTCGCCCACATCCGCGCCGACGAACATCCGCTCGCCGCCGGGCATCCTTTCCTCCAGCCCGCGGGCGGGGCGCCTGACCACCGCCCCGTCGGGGTCGGTCTGGGTGAGGACAAAGCTCGCCCAATCGGCGTCACCGTCGAAATCGCGCATCGGAGAGTGGGCGATGGAACCGGAAACGGGCGCGCCCGCCGGGCTCATCAGCAGGTAAAGCAGGGCGTGATCGCCCGACGACCGCTCGATCACCGCCTGGTTGAGGGCCGAGGCGCCGCCCTGGCGATAGACCGCTTCCAGGGACCGCATTTCCCGATTCACCGCGGCGTCGGCCCTCCGGGTCACCTCGCCTGCCGTGACCAGGTAGATGTAGGCGAGAAAGGCGCTGGCGGCGGCCGTGAACAGGGCCAGAAAAAGCAGCGTCAGCCTAAACGGCGTCGTGCGGAGAAGGCGGGGTAGGCGCACGACGGCGCCGCTCAGGCTTCCAAGCGATAGCCCGCGCCGCGCACGGTCTGCAGCATCGCGCGCTCGAAACCCTTGTCGATCTTGGATCTCAGACGCGAGATGTGGACGTCGATGACGTTGGTCTGGGGATCGAAATGATATTCCCACACCTTTTCCAGCAGCATGGTCCGGGTCACCGATTGGCCGGCGTTGCGCATCAGATATTCCAGAAGCTGGAATTCGCGCGGCTGAAGATCGATTTCCTGGCCGGCCCGCCTGACCTCGCGGCCGATGAGATCCATCTCCAGGTCGCCCACCTTCAGGAGGGTTTGGACCGAGCCCGTCTCGCGCCGCCTAGCCAGGGCCTCGACCCGCGCGATCAGTTCGGCGAAGGCGTAGGGCTTGACCAGATAGTCGTCTCCGCCGGCCTTCAGCCCGGCCACCCGATCGTTGATCTCGCCCAGAGCCGAGAGAAACAAAACCGGCGTCTGGTCGGCGTCGGCGCGCAGGCGCTCGACCATGGTGACCCCGTCGATGCGCGGCATCATCCGGTCGACGATCAGGACATCGAAGCGCCCGGCCCTCGCCGCGCCCAAGCCCGCCTCGCCGTCGCCGGCCGCCACGCATTCATGGCCGGCCTCGGTCAGGCCCTTGGCCATGGCGTCGGACGCCTCAAGGTCGTCCTCGACGATCAGCAGCCGCATGCGCGCCCCCTTTTTTTGGCTTCCCGATCGGTCAGCCTTCAATCTTGATCGGCACGAACAGGGTCCGGCCGCCCCGGCTCACCGCCAGCGGTATGATGGACCGTCCAGATTTCTTCCATTCGGCCACCGCGGCGGAGACATCGGCGGCGCTCGCCACCTCGCGGTCGCCGGCGCGCACGATGACATCGCCGCGATGAAGCCCCTTCTCGCCGGCGTCCGACGTCCCCTTCACGCCCTCGACCAGGGCGCCGTGGACGGCGGCGGCGATGCTGTATTGCTGGCGGGCGGCCGGATCGATGGGGGATAGGAACATGCCCAGGATCGGGGCGTTGGGCGAGGGCTTGGCCCCGCCGCCGCCCGCGCCGGATCCTTCGTCGCCGCCACCCACGCCGCCGTTCAGGGCGAGCTGGGCTTCGGAGGGTCGAAGGCCGGTATGCACATCGACCGAGCGCTCCTTGCCGGCGCGGAAGACATCCAGACGCGCCACATCGCCGGCATGGACCTTGGCGATTTCCCGCGTCATTTCACTGTTGCTGGTCACCGGCTGGCCATTCACGGCCACCACGACATCGCCCGGCTGGACCCCGGCCCGCTGCGCCGGACCGCCCGGAACCAGGTCGGCGACCACGGCGCCCTTGCGCCCGGCCAAACCCCAGGAATCGGCCAATTCGTCGCTGAGGCTCTCGATGGTGGCGCCGATATAGCCCCGCTTGATCTTCTCGCCGGCCATCAGTTGCTTGGTGATGTTGGAGGCGATGTCGGCGGGGATGTCGAATCCGATGCCCACCGAGCCGCCGGACGGCGAGAAGATGGCGGTGTTGACCCCGATCACCCGGCCGTAGGTGTCGAAGGTCGGGCCGCCGGAGTTGCCACGGTTGATCGGCGCGTCGATCTGGATGTAATCGACGAAATTCTCGCCGATATCGCGATTGTAGGCCGAGACGATGCCGGCCGTGGCCGTGTTGCCCAGGCTGAAGGGATTGCCCACCGCCAGCACCCAGTCCCCGACCCGCGGCTTGGCGGAGTTTTCGAAATCGACGAACGAATAGCCGTGGCCCTCGACCTTGACCACCGCCAGGTCGGTCGCCTCGTCGCGGCCGACCACGGTCCCTTTGAGCTCCTTGCCGTCCTTGAGCACGACCTTGATCTCGTCGGCGTTGTCGACGACGTGGTTGTTGGTGACGATGTAGCCGTCGGACGAAATGAAGAAACCCGAACCGGAGGACAGTTGCTTGGGCGGGGGCGCGGCCTCGCCGCCGTCATCGCCGTCGCCTTCCCGGCCCCTGGGCAGGAGCTGGAACGGGAAGCCCTCGATGCCGGGAATCCGGCCCTGGGCGTGGGGGTCGGCCTTGGAGGTGACGTTGATCGACACCACCGCCGGCGACACCTTCTCGAAGATGTCGGCGAAGGTCTGCGGCGCGCCGGGGGCGGGGGCGAACACCGGCGAGGTGGACGCCAGGATGAGATGGCCCTGCCCGCCGAGGTTCAGCGCCGGCGGACGCATGCCGGCCCCCGCCATGGCGGCCACGGCCACCCCGGCGCCGACCAAGGCGCCCACCAAAACATGCGATCCGCTAACGGCCATCGGTTCGTTCCTCTTTCCCGGACTTCGACAGGGCCGGGCCCCCTTCATCTAGTGTCGGATGCCAAAGAGCGCGAGGGCTCACAAGTTACCTTATCGTTATCCTGGCGGCGTTCTTGAAGCTTATTTCGGGCGCTATCGTGTCAAAGAGCCGTCGCGGCCAAGATTCGCGGGCGGTCACAGGGCGGCGGCCTTGGAAGCGTAGGCGGGCTGGCCGCCGGCCCCTCGCCATTCGCCCTGAGCCTTGAGCGCCCTGGCCAGGTCGCGGGGCATGTAGCGCTCATCGTGCTTGGCCAGGATCTGCGTCGCCTGGAAGACGCCCGCCCCGTCGTAGGCCCCCGAGGCGACGACGCCCTGACCTTCGCGGAAGAGATCGGGCAGATCGCCCTTGTAGACCACCTTGGAACTCGCCGCGCGGTCGCGAACCGCGAAGTCGATTTCCCCGCCCGGACGGCGGGTCACGCTGCCGACCTCGACCAGTCCCCCGAGCTGGATGGGACGTCCCGCGCCCACATGCGCGGCCAGGGCCTGGGCGGGGGTGTAGAAATAAGAGATCGACCCTCTCAGTCCATAGAGAGCCAGGCCAGCCGCCAGGATCAGAATGGGCGCCGCGGCGGCCACCATCGTCAAACGGCGCCGCGCGGTCCGCGATCTGGGAAGCAGGCTCATGGGCGCCCTAGCTCGCCGCAGCGTTCCGAAACGGGAGCGCGATGTGAATTCCAGCCATATGCTCCCTCTATCGGTAAAATGTGACGCCCGCGAGGAGGGATCGTTATCGACGGTTCGTTGCGCGGCGAAGCCGTGGTCTTAGAGAGTGAGGACACGGAGGACAGGGAGGGCGCGGAGGGGATGGAACGCCTTCGGCGAAGCGCTCCAACCGAACCTGGCGATCGCCGCGCCTCAAACTCCCCTTCTCTTCTTCCTCCCGTCCTCCCTCCTAACATCACCCCTCGGCGTGAACCGCGCTTGGCGCGCATGAGCATCGCGCCTCAGCCGTCGGCGCGGGGGAGGATGAGTTCGAGCTTCAGCCCGCCCATGGCCGATGAGGACAGGGCCACCGAGCCCCCATAGGCGCGAACCAGTTCATCGACGATGGCCAGGCCGAGGCCCGATCCGGGGGCGTTTTCATCCAGTCTCGCGCCGCGCCGCAGAACCTCGAGGCGCTGATCGGCGGCCAGGCCCGTCCCGTCGTCCTCCACCGTCAGGGAGAATTGGCGGGGGGAGAGCACGCGGGCGCCGACGCGAACCTTTCCGACGCACCATTTGCAGGCGTTTTCCATCACATTGCCGGCCACTTCCAGCAGATCCTGGCGCTCGCCCTGGAAGCACAGATCGTCGGGGCATCGCCAATCGACCGACAGGGCCTTGTCGCGGAAGATCTTCTCGAGGGTGCGGCTGAGTTCCTCCAGCACCGGGGCGACGGCCGTGCGCTCGCCCTGGCCCTGCGCCCGCGCCGCCGCCCGGGCGCGGCGCAGATGGTGATCGACCTGATGGCCCATGGCCTCGGCCTGGCGGATGACGACATCGCCCAGTTGGCCCGGCCGTTGGCGCGCCTCTGTAAGCAGCACCGAGAGGGGCGTCTTGAGCGCATGGGCGAGGTTGCCGACATGGGTGCGCTGGCGCTCCACCACTTCCTGGTTGTGGGCCATCAGGGCGTTGAGCTCGCTCGCCAGCGGCTCAAGCTCGCTCGGATAGCTGCCCATCACCCGCTCGGACTGGCCGGTGCGCACCGCCGCCACCTCCCGGCGCAGGGCGAACAGGGGCGCGAGGCCGACGCGCACCTGAAGGAACACCGCGGCGATGAGCCCCGCGCCCAGCAGAACGAGGGCGGCGGCGATGGTGGTGGCGAAGGTGCGGACGTCACGGTCGACGGGTGATCGGTCCTCGGCGGCCATGAACACCAGGGGCGCGGCCAGTTCGGGCAGGCGGCCCTGCAAGGCCGCCACCCGCAGAGGCTGTCCCAGGGGGCCGAGACTGTCATAGAAGAGCGTCTTGCCCTGCGCCTTGGCCAGCGCCTCCGCCCCGCCCCGCGGCGGCGGCAAGGCGCGATCCCAAAGCGAGCGCGAGCGTCCCAGGGCGCGAAGACCGGCCGGCCCCGGCGTGGCGATCTCCCAATAGTCGCCGCTGTAGGCCCGCAGGGTACGGGGATCGTCGGATATGGGCGGAATGACCCGGCCCGCGTCCACGGAGGCGCCGGCCAGGAGGCCATCGACGGTGTTGGAAAGCTCGTCGTCGAAGCGCGCCGTCGCGGCGTGCTGGTAGAAGGCCGATAGCGAGAGACCCGCCGCCACCAGCACCGCTAGGCTCCAGGCGGCGGCCAGGACGATCAGCCGCCGGACCAGGGACGGCCGGCCGAGCGGCGGCCCGAAGAAGGCTAAGGGCCGGCCGCCGCGACCGTTCACGCCTCGCTCGCCTCGTCCTCCAGGGCGATCAGCCGATAACCCAGACCGCGCACGGTTTCGACCCGGCCTTGGCCGATCTTCTTGCGAACCCGGCCGATGAACACCTCGATGGTGTTGGAGTCGCGGTCGAAATCCTGATCGTAGAGATGCTCGACCAGTTCGGTGCGGCTGATCACGCGGCCCTGGTGCATGATCAGATAGTGAAGGAGGCGATACTCCAGCGAGGTCAGGCGAAGGGGCTCTCCCGCCACCGAGGCGCGCGCGGCGCGCGGATCGAGCCGCAGGGCGCCGCACGTGAGGGAGGGCGTGGCATGTCCCGCCGAACGGCGCAACAGGGCGCGCAGGCGGGCCAGCAGCTCCTCGGTGTGGAAGGGTTTGGTCAGATAGTCGTCGGCCCCGGCGTCGAATCCGGCCACCTTCTCGCTCCACGCGCCGCGCGCGGTGAGGATCAGGACCGGCGTGGCCAGGTTGGCGCGCCGCCAGCCCTCCAGCACCGAGGCGCCGTCGATCTTGGGCAGGCCCAGGTCCAGCACGATGGCGTCATAGGGCTCGGTCTCGCCCAGAAAGGCCGCCTCTTCGCCATCGGGGGCGTGATCGACGGCGTAGCCGGCGTCGCCCAGCGCCTGCTTGAGCTGGCGCGTGAGATCGGGATCGTCCTCGACCAGAAGGATGCGCACGGGCCCTACCTTTCGCTCAGGATCGCGCCGGTGGCGGCATCGACGATATAGTCGACCCGCCGCCCGTGAGCGGTGACCCAGCGTACGCGATAGACCGGCCGATCGCCCTGGTATTCTATGCCCGTATCGAGCTGGCGGCCCGGCGCGCGCCGCCCGATCCCCTCGATCACCCGGCCGAGGGGGGCAAGCTGGCCGTGGCGAACCCCCTGGCGCGCCTCGTCCTGCTGCTCGCGCCAGTCGGCCCCCAAAGAATTGGCGCCCGGAGGGGAATTGGCCCCTGGCCCATAGGGGCCCTGCGGCGGCGGGCGACCGGGACCGGGAAACGGCCGGCGATCGGGCATGAACCGCCCGGGCGGCCCGCGGAATCCCCGCACCGGGCCGCCGCCATAGTGGCCGGCAAAGCCCCGCTGCGGACCCATCTGCGCCATCGCCCCGCCGGCAAGGGCCGCGGAGATCAGAAGACCGGTCATGAAGATGGAAAACGGGCGCACGGGTGATCGTCTAAGAGGCCCCGGCTGAACATCGGCTGAACAGCCAGGCTTTGTCCATTCACGATCACGCGTCATGGCCGTCGCCTGGGCGCGTACGGGCGCTCGCTTCGCCAGGCTTCCGCAAAGCGTTCGAGTTCGCTGTCGGCCTTGTCGGGCAGGGTCACCACGAGGTTGGCCAGAAGGTCGCCTCGCCGGCCGTGGGTTCCGGCTGCTCCTCGGCCCTTCAGGCGCAGGACCGATCCCGAGTTCGAGCCCTTGGGCACGCTCAAAGTGACCGGTCCGTCGGGCGTCGGGGCCTGCACCTTCCCACCCAGAACGGCGTCGGGCACGGTGATCGGCACGTCCATGACCAGGGCCTCGCCGTCGCGGCGGAAGATCGGATGCGGACGGATGGTCAGCTCGATGATGACATCGCCCGCGCCGGCCGGGCCAGGGGCGCCCTGTCCCTTGAGCCGCAGCTTCTGGCCCTCGATCGCACCCCTGGGAATGGCGACCTCAAGCGTCCGCCCGTCCGAAAAGTCGACGCGCTTCTTGCCGCCGGCGATGGACTCTTCCAGGTCGATCTCCAGGCGCCCATGCACGTCGGCCCCGCGCGAGGCGAAATGCCCGCCGCGCCCGCCGCCCCGTCCGCCCCCCGGTCCGCCCCCGCGTCCACGCAGCATCTCGCCCAGGATGTCGTTGAGGTCCACGCCCTCGAATTCGGCCCCGCCGAAGCCGCCCTGCTGGCCGAAGGGATTGCCGGCGTGGCCGCGCATGATCTCCCGCCCGTCGGCGTCGATCTCGCCGGTGTCGAACTTGCGGCGCTTGTCCTTGTCGCCCAGAAGATCGAAGGCGGCGCTGACCCGCTTGAACTTCTCCTCGGCCGCCTTGTCGCCGGGGTTCTTGTCGGGATGATGCAGTTTGGCGAGCTTGCGGAACGCCTTGCGCAGCTCTTCGGCGCTCGCGCTCCGCGCCACGCCCAGTTCCTGATAGGGATTGCGCGCCAATCAACCGCCCCCAATCAAACGCTTCTCGGAGAAAGGGTCGCCGCCGCCTTCAGTTGAGCCAAAGACCGGGCGGCGGAAGAACCAATGTTGTATTTCTGCCACAGACATCGGGAAGAGGTCAACCCTCGCTCAGGTCGCGCAGCAGGTCGCGGGCGGTGAAGCCGAGGGCGTCGTCGGGATCGTCAAGGCTCGCCTCGCTGATCGTCTGGCCGCGCACCGACACGCCGGCGGCGTGGACGCTTTCCGCATCGCCGGTGATCAGCGGGTGCCAGGCGGGGAGCGACTTTCCTTCGTGCAGGCGGCGATAGGCGCAACTGAGCGGCATCCACGGCAGGGCGGTGATATTGTGCGGGGTCAGCTTGATGCAGTCGGGGACTTGGCGGCGCCGGTCCCGGTAGTCGCCGCACCGGCAGGTGTGGTCGTCGAACAGCCGGCAGGCCACGCGAGTGGGGACGATCTCGCCGCTCGTCTCGTCCTCAAAGCGCACCAGGCAGCACAGGCCGCAGCCATCGCAAAGCGATTCCCATTCGCCCGCGGACATCTGGGCCAAGGTCTTTGTTTCCCAAAAGGGTCTCGTCGCCATGTCGGCGCCGTCCTAAACCCCATCACGCTGCGACGATAGCCGTAGGGAATAAGAGACCGACCATGGCCGCCCCGATCCTTGCCCTGCGCGACGTGCGCCTCGCCGACGGGCGGCGGCTGATGTTCGACGGGGTCGATCTCGGCCTGGAGGCGCGCGGCCGCGCCTGTCTGGTGGGGCGCAATGGGGCCGGAAAGTCGACCCTGCTGCGGATCCTGGCCGGACTTACCCAGCCCGACTCCGGCGAGCGGTTCGCGTCGCCTGGCCTCAGGGTCGCCTTGGTCGCCCAGGAGCCGGCGATCGAAGGGGCGAGCCTGGCCGACCATGCGGCCGCCGGTGGCGCGCCGCGCCACGAGGCGCGGGCGGCGCTGGAGGCCTTCGGTCTTGATCCCGACCGGGGGACGGCCGGCCTGTCGGGCGGCGAGGCCCGCCGGGCGGCCCTGGCCCGCGCCCTGGCCGAGCATCCCGACGTCCTCCTGCTGGACGAGCCCACCAACCACCTCGACATCGTGGCCATCGAGGCCCTGGAAGCGCGTCTGGCGCGAAGCCGCGCCGCGATGCTGATCGTCAGCCACGACCGCGCCTTCCTCACGCGGGTCACCACGCGCTGCTTCTGGCTGGAGTCGCGGCGGGTGCGGCGCCTGGACGCCGGCTTCGCCGCCTTCGACGCCTGGGCCGAGGGCATAGTCGCCGTGGGGGCCGAGGAGGCGCGCCGCCTCGACAAGAGCATCGAGCGCGAGCAGCACTGGCTGGAGCATGGCGTCACCGCCCGCCGGGCCCGCAACGAAGGCCGGCGCCGACGCCTGCTGGCCCTGCGCGGCGACAAGGCGGAGCGTTTGCGCCTGGCCCGCGGCGCGCTCGATATCGGCGCGGCCGGCGTGGCGACGCCGTCGGGAAGGCGGGTCGTCGAGGCCACAAACCTCGCCAAGGCTTACGGCGCACGGACCCTGATCGCCGGCTTTTCGACCCGCATCCTCAAGGGCGAGCGGGTGGCCATCGTCGGCCCCAACGGGGCTGGCAAGACCACCCTGGTCAGGTTGCTGCTGAGCGAGGTCGCGCCCGACCGGGGCGAGGTCCGCCTCGGCGCGAACCTCCAGGTCGCCTATGTCGATCAGGCCAGGGACGATCTGACCGCCGACATGACCTTGACGGCCGCCCTCGCCCCGCTGGGCGGCGACCAAATCACGGTCCAGGGCCGGCCGCGCCACGTGGCCGCCTACGCCCGCGACTTCCTGTTTCGCGACGACCAGCTACGCCAGCCGGTGGCCAGCCTGTCGGGCGGCGAGCGCAATCGCCTGCTCCTGGCCAGGGCCTTGGCGAAGGCGGCGAACCTGCTGGTGCTGGACGAGCCGACCAACGATCTGGACATGGAGACCCTCGATCTGCTCGAAGAAGTGCTGGCCGACTATGCCGGGACCCTGATCCTGGTCAGCCACGACCGCGATTTCATCGATCGCCTGGCGACCTCGACCATCGCCCTGGACGGGCGGGGACACGCGGTCGAGACGCCCGGCGGGTGGTCGGACTTTCTGGCCCAGAACCCCGGTTTCCTCGCCCCGGCGCCGGCGGCCGAGCGCCCGCCGAGCGCCAAACCGCCGCGGTCGATCCCGACCCCCGTCAAACTATCCTATCAGGACGAACGCCGCCTGGCCGCACTGGAGACGCGGCTGGCCGAACTCCCCGCCGACATCGCGCGCCTGGAGCAGACCCTCGCCGACCCCGCCCTCTACGCCCGCGACCCCGCCGCCTTCGCCACCACCTCCCACGCCCTCGCCGCGACCCGCGCCGAACTGGCGGCGGCCGAACACGATTGGCTGACGCTCGAGGAGCGAAGGGAGGGGCTAGCGCGGGCGGGTGGTAAGTCCGCAGGGGACGGATCGGGGGGGTAGCCGCGAAACCGGCCGCCGACCGGAGCACGACGGCGATGCGCCGGTTCATCTCCGGCCGGGTCCAGGCGCCGGCGCGGCGGCATGCGATCACGGTCCCGCGGACATGACCACGCGACACATTGCCGAGACGCGCTGGCGCGTGTACGGCGAGCCCATCGGGCGGCGATGCGCCGCCGCGATCATTGAGGGGGTTCCGATGTCGAAACTGTCCGCCCTGGCGACCATGCTGCTCATCGCCGCCAGTCCGCTCGCCCAAGCGCAAACGGTGACCAATCTGAAGAACCCCGCGCCCGATGGCGCGGGCATCGCCTTCGTGCTGACGGACGGCGCGGTGCTGGCGCAGGGCGGCGGTCTATCCGACTGGTACAAGCTGACGCCCGACAACACCGGCAGCTATGTCAACGGAACCTGGAGCCAGGTCGCCAGCCTGCCGTCCAACTACCAGCCGGACGCCTTCGCCTCCGCGGTGCTGGCCGATGGCCGCGTCGTCATTGCCGGCGGCGAATATAATTTCGGGCAATTCACCCTCACCAATATTTGCGCCTTCTACGATCCCATCGCCAATACATGGACGGAATTTCCGGCGCCGACCGGCTGGAGCTATATCGGCGACTCGCCTTCCAGCGTACTGGCCAATGGCCACTATCTGATTGGCGACAAGATCAACCAACTCGTCGCCGACCTCGATCCCGCGACCATGACATGGACGCAGCCGAAGGCCACCGGAAAGGCCGATTTCAACGCCGAGGAAGGCTGGACGCTGCTGCCGAACGAATCGGTGTTGACCTACGATGTGAAGGACGCGCCGAACTCCGAGATCTACGATCCGGCCCGTCAGGCCTGGATGAGCGCGGGAAGCACGGTGGTCGACCTGCACAGCCCCCCGGCCGTGAAGCGCATCAAATACGGAAACGGCCAAGTCTATCATCCGCCCGGAGAAGTCGGGCCAGGCATTCTGCGGCCGGACGGCAGCGTGTTCGCGACCGGCGGGACACCGCCCGGCGGGAGCTTCGGCCACACCGCTATCTACACGCCGCCGGCCGGCGGCTCCGGCGTCGGAACCTGGGCGGCGGGTCCGAACTTTCCCACCGGCGAGGACGCCGGCGACAGCTTCGCCGCCCTGCTGCCCACGGGCAATGTACTCGTCGAAGCGGAAAGCGGGAGACTCTATGAATTCAACGGCGTCACGCTGAAATCCACCGGCCATAACGGCGGCGGCCTGCTGCTGGTCCTGCCCAGCGGCGAAGTCTTGCTGGGCGGGAATGCCGTCTATAGGGCGGCGGGGTCCGTCAACCCGGCCTGGGCGCCGACGATCACCATGGCGCCGTCAAAACTGGCCCACGGCCACACCTACAAGATCGCCGGAACGCAATTCAACGGCCTGAGCCAGGCCAACGCCTTTGGCGACGAATTCCAGACCAACACCAACTATCCGCTCGTGCGCATCACCAATATCGCCAGCGGCCACGTGATCTATGCCCGTACGCACGGCCACAGCTCCATGGGGGTCGCCACCGGCAAGGCGACCATCACCACCAATTTCGACGTGCCGGCCACGGCGGAGCGCGGCGCCAGCACGCTCGTGGTGGTGGCCAACGGGATCGCGTCGGCCTCGGTGAGCGTGACCTTGCGATGAAGATCCAAGGGAGGTCGGGCGCCTACTCGCCCTCCCCGCCGTCCGGTTTCGTCTCGAACTTCGGGCTCTCGTCGTAGCCCTTGCGGGATGAATAGAAGGCCAGCCACATCAGGACGCCCGTGAGGCAGCCGACGCCGAGAACCCCGGCCACGATCATCACCACGATGGCGCCCGAACCGGGTCCGCCCAGGCCCATGGAGCTGGTGCTGTAGAAGGCCCAGGCCATGAATCCGAAGAGGAGGGCCAGACCGACACCCAGGAAGATCGCGGTCGACCGCTTCATCTCATCGCCTTCCGAACATAGCCACGCCGCCCCGCGCTCAAAGGCAGATGGTCGGCCGCCGGCCGGGCGCAAGAGGCGCGGCGGTCTTGGCTTCGAAGCGCGCCCGGCCTAACGTCCGGCCGCTTGCGTTGGGGGCCTAAGATCATGAAGTTTTCGACGCTCGCGGCCCTCGCTCTGGCCGCCCTCGCCGCCGGCTGCTCCCCGAAACCCAAGACTTCGCCGCCCCCCGGCGCCGCGCCGATCCGCTTCGCTACCGACTGGCGCGCCGAGGCCGAGCAGGGCGGCTTCTATGAGGCGCTGGCCAACGGCGAATATGCCCGGCGCGGCCTAGCGGTGACCATCGTGCCGGGCGGCCCTGGGGTCAACGTGCCGCAGCTCGTCGCGGCCGGGGCGGTGGAGATGGGGATCGGCTCCAACAGCTTCATCGTCATGAACCTGGCCGCCGAGCATGTGCCGGTGAAGGCGGTGGCGGCCTTCATGCAGAAGGACCCGCAGGTGCTGATCGCCCACCGCGACGCCGGCATCCGCGCCCTGGCCGACATGAAGGGCCACCCGATCCTGCTTTCGGACGCCTCGATCTCCGCCTTCTGGGTGTGGCTCAAGGCCCGCTACGGCTTCACCGACGCCCAAGTGCGCAAATACAATTTCAACAACGCCCCCTTTTTGGCCGACAAGCGGATCGTGCAGGAGGGCTATCTCACCAGCGAGCCCTACACCCTGGAAAAGCAGGCTCACATCAAGCCGCTGGTTTTCCTGCTGGCCGACGAGGGCTACCCCAGCTACGCAGCCATGGTGCTGGCCCCCGACAGCCTGATCGCCGCCAAGCCGGCCGCCGTGCGCGCCTTCGTCGAGGCCAGCGCCGCCGGCTGGCGGGCCTATCTGCGCGGCGATCCCGCGCCCGGCGACGCGCTGATTCTAAAGGACAATCCCGAGATGACCGAGGATGTGCTGGCCCAGGCGCGCGACAAAATGCGCGCCTTCGGCATCGTCGAGTCCGGCGACGCCAAGGCCGGCGACATCGGGGTCATGACCGACGCCCGCTGGGCGGCCTTCTTCAAGGTGGCGTCGGGCCAGGGCGTCTATCCAAAGACCCTCGACTGGCGGCGCGCGTACAGCCTACGGTTCGTTCAGGCTCCGGCGAAGTAGGTGGGATGGTCGCGGCTAGGTGGCGGCCGGATGCCCCCTCCGTCACGGCGCGAGAAAGAGCGCCGCTCCCCCTCCCCCGCTTCGCTACGCTCGCATGGGAGGATTGAAGAAGAGTCAAGCAAATCAAATCCTCCCCTGCGCCTCTTCGCGGCGGAGAGGGACCGCGAAGCGGTGGAGGGGGCGGCCGGCCGCACCACGGCCGTTCGTTGCGAATCTCCGCCCACCCGCCGCAGGCCCCAATGACCACCGACCCCGTCGCCGCTCTGGAGGCCGTAGAGGTCGACTATCCGGGCCGGGGGCGGGCGCTGGGGCCGTTCGACCTTGCCCTGGCGGCGGGGGAGATCGTGGCCCTGGTGGGGCCTTCGGGATGCGGCAAGTCCACGGCGCTGCGGCTGCTTGCCGGCTTGGAGGCGCCCAGCGGGGGCGCGGTGCGTCGCTCGCCCCGTCGGGGAGAAACGTCGGTCGTCTTCCAGTCGGCGACCCTGGCCCCCTGGCTCAGCGCGGCGGCGAACGTGGCTCTTCCCCTGGCGCTGGCGGGGGTTGGCGCGCGCGAGGCCGGGGCGCGGGCGACGGCCGCCCTGGCGCGCGTCGGGCTTGGCGGCGCCGAACGCGCGCGGTCGGCCCAGCTTTCCGGCGGCATGGCCATGCGGGTCGCCCTGGCCCGCGCCCTGGTCACCCATCCGGGCCTGCTGCTGCTGGACGAGCCCTTCGCCGCCCTCGACGAGATCACCCGGCGGTCCCTGGCTGATGATGTTCTGGCAATCTGGGCCGACGAGCGGCCGGCCATCGTCTTCGTCACCCACAATGTCGAGGAGGCGGTCTATATGGCGAGCCGCGTCGTCGTGATAACGCCCGGTCCCGGACGCCTCGCCGCTGAAACGGCGGTCGAAGCGCCGCTTCCCAGGGCGCCCGGTTTTCGCGTCTCGGCCACCTTCCGAACCGCCGCCGAAGCGGTTTCCGAGCAACTGGCGCGGGCCATGGAGGCGGCGGCGTGAGGCGTCTGGGGTCGGTCCTGGCCCCCGCCGGCCTGGTGTTCCTGCTGCTGGCCGGATGGGAGCTGGCGTGCCGGGCCCTCCACATCGCGCCCTATCTGCTTCCCCCGCCCTCGGCGGTCGGCGTGGCCCTGGTCGACAACGCCGGACCGCTGGCGCTGGCCGCCTGGCGAACCCTGACCATGGCTCTGGAGGCGCTCGTCGCCGCCGGCCTGTTCGCCGGCGCCCTGGCCCTGGCGACCGCGTTCAGCCGCACCCTGGACCGGGCCGTGCGCCCGCTCGCCGTCGCCCTGCAAGTCACCCCGGTGGTGGCCATCGCGCCCCTGGTGGTCATCTGGGCCGGTGTGGATCATCCGGGACGGGCGATCGTCGCCCTGGCCGCCATCGTCGCCTTCTTCCCGATCTTCTCGGGCGCCGTGCGCGGCCTCTCCGCCGCCGACCCCGATCTGGAGCGATTGTTCGACCTCTATGGCGCGACGCCGCTTCAGCGCCTTCAGCGTCTGCGCCTGCCGTCGGCGGTCCCGTTCCTGGTCGAGGGGTGCAAGGTGGCGGCGGGCCTGGCGGTCATCGGCGCGGTGGTGGCGGAGTTCGTCGCCGGTTCGGGCGGCGCGCAGGGCTTGGCCTGGCGCATCCTGGAGGCCGGCAACCGCCTTCAGACCGCCAAGATGTTCGCCGCCCTGGTCGCCCTGGCGCTGATGGCCGCCGGCCTGCATGTGTTTTTCCAGGCGCTTGAGCGCCGGGCGCTCATCTGGTGGCGCGGCCGGTAGGTCAATTGCCGGGCGGGGCGAAGACGGCCGCCTTCTCCTCATCACTTAGAATGCGAAAGCGTCCGGGCGGCAGATCGACCGGCAGATCCAGGGCGCCGATGCGGTCGCGGTGGAGAGCGGTGACGTGGTTGCCGACGGCGGCGAACATGCGCCGCACCTGATGATAGCGGCCTTCGCTGACGGTGAGGCGGCAGGTGGTGGCCGACAGGGGCTCAAGGACTGCCGACGCCAAAGGGTCGGTCTCGCTCTCCAGGGCCAGGGTACCAGCGGCGAACAGGCCCGCTTCATGGCCCTCCAGCGGCCTGTCCAGGGTGACGTGATAGCGTTTGGCCACGTGGCTTCGCGGCGCGATGATCTTGTGGAGAAGGGGGCCGTCGTCGGTGATCAGGATGAGGCCGGTGGTGTCCACATCGAGCCGGCCGATGGTCGAGAGCAGCGGATCGCGGCGCCGCCAGCGCGGCGGCAAAAGCTCATAGACGCTGCGTCCGGCCTCGCGGTGCGAACAGACGACGCCCGCCGGCTTGTGCAGGATAAGGGTGAGAGGGGCGGGGGGATCGAGCGGGGCGCCCGACACCCGCATACGCTGGGCGAGGTCCGCCGTGACCGGCAGCCGCCGGCCTGCGTCGCGCACCGCCCCGCCGTCCAGGACCACCTGTCCCACGGCGATCAGGTGCTGGACCTCGCGGCGCGACCCGTAGCCCAGGTTGGCGAGCAGCCGGTCGAGGCGGGCGGCGGGCGGCCGGCTCATTTGCGCGCCTCGTGCACCTTGTAGCCACGCCCCTGGGCGATGAGGGAAACCTCGCGGAAATGGGCGATCAGCGCCGCCTCGTAGGGCAGGGCGACATTGGCCACCAGCCGGCACACCCCGCCCTTGCGCAGCATGCGGGCGGCGGCGGCGATGAAGGCCTGGCCGAGACCCCGGTCCTCCCGCCCGCCGTCGTGGAAGGGCGGGTTCATGATCACGAAGTCCAGTTCGGCGATGTGGCCGGCCGCCGATCGCGCGTCGCCGTGGACGACGACGGCGCGGGGATCGCCGATGTTGCGGCTGGCGGCCGCGACGGCGCGGCGGTCGATATCCAGCAGGGTGAG
>JBDTIW010000177.1:0-3670 GCA_039936215.1 Caulobacteraceae bacterium
TCCGGCTTGCCGGCCTCCAGGGGAGGCCGCTCGATTCCCCGACGATGACCGACCACCTCCTGCACCACCGCCGCGATTTCCGCCATCTCATAGTCACGATCGCCGGCCGTGTCGAATGGCGCCGGCGCCTCCGCCACCCCGGTCAGGAGCCCGAACACCACGCTCATCAGCTCACGGACGGCGGCGTAGGAGCGCAAAACGGGCCGCCTCGCCTTGATGACGATCGGGCGGTCGGCTAGGGCGTCGGCGATGAAGCAGGCCAGGGCGTAGCTCGACCGCTTGTTGATGTAGGGCCCCGACAGGTTGAAGACGCGGGCGATCGTCGCCCGCCTGCCACGCGAATCGGCCCAGCGCCGGAAACGGACTTCATCCTTCAGCTTCAGCCGGCCGTAGAGGCGCATGGACGCCGCCGCGTCGCGGTCCTCGACCAGATAGGCCGCGCCCGAGGACGGCACGAAGACCGCTTGCGCGCCCATGGCGTCCAACGCCGCCAGGACGCGGCTGGAGATCATCCCGTTCGCGGCGATGTAATCCGCGTCGGACATCGCCTTGGCTTTTTCCTGAGTCAGGAAGGCCAGGTGCAGGACCAGGGTGGGCGCAGAGGGCAGGTCGCCGATACGGCCCAGGGGTTGCTGCGGGACGGTCAGGCCGCCTCTTAAGGCAAGTGTGCGGCCGCTCGAGCCGAAGCAGGCGACACGTTCGGAAAAGGCCGCGCCAAGGAGGCCGTGCAGCGCCTCCAGAGTGGCCAATCCCAGCCAGCCGCCCGCGCCGACGACAACGATCCGCGCCGCGCTGGCCGACAGCCGCGCCGCCCCCTCCCCCGACAGGGTGGGATATTCGCCGCCGGTCATCCCGGCGCGTCCGCCAACCTCGGGAGCGGCGTCCGGTCCCCCACCAGGAGGTTGCCGACCGTGGCCGCGAGCGTGGCGAACCCGCCAACCCGCACGGCGCCCGGCCAGTCGCGATCGTAATCCCCGTAGCCATGGGTCAGCATGACGAAGGGTACGCGCGCGCGCCGGGCCAGTTCATGGTCGAGCTCGCTGTCGCCGACATAACAGGCTCGCGCCGACGCCCCCCCTGCCCGCGACAGCGCCAGGGCCAGTCCCGCCGGATCGGGCTTGAGGGGAACGCCGGGGCCCGTCCCGACCACGGCGGCGAAAAAGCCGGCGAGTTGCAGATCCCCAAGCACTTTTTCGCATAGGTGCTGAGGTTTGTTCGAGCACACGGCCAAGCCGATCCCCCGTTCGCCAAGCGCCGCCAAGGCCTGGCGCGCGTGCGGATAGAGACTGCCCGGCGGGGTCGGCTCCGCCGCGTAGCGCTCGCGAAATTCGCCGATCGCCAGCCCCACATCCCCGCACCAGGGACCGAGCAACGCCGCGACCATGTCCGGTCCGCCCCGGGTGACATGCGGCCGGCTCTGCGCGTGGGTGAGGCGCAGAGCGGCGCCGCGATCGGCCAACATGGCGTTGAGAATATCAGCGCACACCGGCACGCTATCGACCAAGGTGCCGTCCAGATCGAACACCGCGTGACCGTTCATGGACCCCGCTCGCGGCCCGCCCCGGGCGCCGGATAGGACTCGATCTGCCGGAGGGTGAAGTCACGCATATCGACCCCTGAGGCCAGGGCCCGATACCAGGCCACCGTCTGGCGCAAGGCCTCGTCGAGAGACCATGCCGGCCGCCAGCCAAGCAGCGACCGGGCCTTGCCGGAATCGAGGTTGAGATGGGCCGCTTCATGCGGCTGGGATTCGGCGCTCAGCTCCCAGCCGGCGCCGGCGTCCCATAGAGCGGCAAGCCGGTCGACCACCCAGCCCACCGTTCGCGTATCCTCTTCGTCGGCGCCGAAATTCCATCCGTCGGCGACCGTCCGATCGGCGCCCCACAGCCGCTCGGCCAGGAGCATGTAGCCCGACAACGGCTCCAGAACGTGCTGCCAGGGCCGGATGGCGCCGGAAAAGCGGATGAGCGGACGCGTCCCAGCGACGAAAGCGCGCATTACATCGGGAACCAGGCGGTCGCGCGCCCAGTCGCCGCCGCCGATCACATTGCCGGCGCGGGCACTCGCCACGCCCACTCCATGGGCGGCGATCTGGTCGGCGTTGAAGAACGACCGTCGGTAGGCCGACACCACCAGCTCCGAACACCCCTTGCTGCTGCTGTAGGGATCGAACCCCCCCATGGCGTCGCCTTCGCGATAGGGCCGATCCGTCTCGTGGTTCTCGTAGCACTTGTCGCTGGTGACGCAGACCACAGCCCGAACCCCCACCGTCCGGCGCACCGCGTCGAGCAGGTTGACCGTCCCCATGACGTTGGTGGCGTAGGTCGCCACCGGTTCTTCGTAGGAGACGCGCACCAGCGATTGTGCGGCCATATGGAAAACCACCTCCGGCCGGGTCTGCGCGATCGCGGCCGAAAGCTTGTCCTCGTCGCGCACATCGCCGTCCAAATGGCGGACAAGGTCTCGGACGCGGGCCAGCTCGAACAGGCTCGGTGACGTCGGTGCCGGAAGCGAATAGCCGGTGACCTCGGCCCCCAGGTCGGTCAACCACAGGGCGAGCCAGGCGCCCTTGAAGCCTGTGTGACCGGTAAGAAAAACGCGCCTTCCGCGCCAGAACGACACGATGGGGCCTACCAGATCTTCCACGGCGCGGCTCCGGCGGACCATAGCCCTTCGAGCAAAGTCTTGTCGCGCACGGTGTCCATGGCCTGCCAGAAGCCATGGTGATGATAGGCCGCCAATTCGCCACCCACCGCGAGGCGCTCAAGGGGCTCCCTCTCCCAAACGGTCTCCGGACCCTCGACGAGATCGAGGACCGAGGGCGAGGCCACGAAAAATCCGCCGTTGATCCGGCCGCCGTCCCCATCGGGCTTTTCGCGAAAGTGGGTGACGAGATCGCCGTTGAACTCCATGGCCCCAAAGCGTCCCGGCGGCGCCACGGCGGTCAGAGTGGCGCGCTTTCCGTGGTTCCGGTGAAAATCGATCAAGGCGCCGATATCGATATCGGCGACCCCGTCGCCATAGGTGAAACAGAAGGGCTCGTCCTCGTCGAGGTAGGGTCGGATCGCCTTCAGCCGCCCACCTGTCATTGCCTCGGCGCCGGTATCGACGAGGGTGATTCGCCACGGCTCCGCGGAGTTCTGATGAATTTCGACCGAGTTCTTCGCCAAGTCGAAGGTGACATCCGACATGTGGAGAAAATAGTTCGAGAAATATTCCTTGATCAGATAGCCCTTGTAACCCAGGCACACGATAAAGTCGTTCAGTCCGTGGGCCGAATAGATTTTCATGATGTGCCAGATGATCGGCCGACCACCGATTTCGACCATCGGTTTGGGCCGTACCGCCGTCTCTTCCCCAAGCCGGCTGCCCAGTCCGCCCGCCAGGATCACCGTCTTCATCATGAGGGTTCTCCGGCCGGGACGGGTTTCTCCGACCTTGACGCCCGCCATCGCCGAACCTCGGAACGGAAAGGATGGGGCCGGCCGGCAGGGGCTGTTAAATCAAGGGCGCCCAAACGTCCAGACATTCCCGCCACTCTGAAAACGCGAGGAGCCCGGCCTTTCGGCCGGGCTCCCGCTTAGTCGTAGATGGTTTGGAAAGCGGCGATCAGAACTGGATGTGGATCGTGGCCCGCCGGTTGAGGGGTTCCTTGACGCCGTCGGGGGTC
>JBDTIW010000178.1:0-3030 GCA_039936215.1 Caulobacteraceae bacterium
ATCGACCAGGTGCGCAACCGCACCCACTGGAACGCCACCAACATCAAGCCGGTGGATCCGGTCTCCCTGGGACTGGTCGGTCAGCTCGAACTCGACGCCCTGGTCAAGAAGGCGGCCGAGAAGAAGATCCGCGACGACGCCCGCCGCGCCGCCGCCGAGCCCCAGGGCGCCACCCTGACGCCGGTCGGAGAGGCGGAGGCCGTGGAAACCGTCTGACCCGCCCGCCCTAAAGGGGAGGGTCCGGATAGGCGCTCTCGTGGTGGCGGATGACTTCCTTGACCAGGAAGTTCAGGAACTTCTCGGCCAGTTCCGGCTCAAGATCGGCGGTGACGGCCAGGGAGCGCAGTCGGGCGATCTGGCGAGCTTCGCGCACCGGATCGGCGGGCGGCATGCCCAACTTCGCCTTCAGGGCCCCGACCTTGCGGGTGCATTTGAACCGTTCGGCCAAGAGGTGCAGCACCGCCGCGTCGATATTGTCGATGGAATGGCGAAGTTCCGCCAGTTCGGGCGGCAGGTCTTCACGGGCGTGCTGAGCGTCGGCCATGACGCCCTTCGTTGCGGGCGAACCGGCGCGACGTCAAGGCTGGTCCAGCGTGTCGCTTAGGTCCTATCGGCCGCCGATGTGGGCGGTGTCCACGGCGATGGTCACCGCGCTGTGGTCGCCGATCGGCTGGCACACCACCCCGCCGGCCTCGCGATAGCCGCTGGTTCCCACCCCCGCCCACACCGCGCCGTGCGGCTTTTTGTCGGGTTTCTCGATCTTGCCGTCATGGATGCGCCCGACCGCCCCGCAAGGTCCGACCGGCAACAGGGGGCCTGCGTCGTCCTCGTCTATGGTGTCGGGTATGGCGATGGGCGCGGCGTTCGCCGACGCGGCGGGCGCCCCGGCGGCCGGCGCGTTGGCCGCCGTCGAGATGGCCTCCTGCGCCATGGCCCGAGGGGCCGGGACCGCGACGAGCGTCACCAAGCCGGCGGCAAGGGCGATCGACAAAAGGCGGATCATGGAGCGCTCCTTCAAGCCTGAACCCAGCATAACCCAAGACGATACCGGCGGCCAAATTACGTCCGGGTTTACACAACCGTCCACGCCATGCTTTCGACTGGCGCCCAAACCGTGAGGAAACGCCCGATGACCGACGCTTGGCCCGCCATGACCATCGCCCAGGCCCATGCTCTGCTCACCGCCCCCGGTTCGCCGTGCGAGATGGAGGAAGCGATGATCGACGGCGTCAAGACGCGGGTGTGGAAGAACGCCCCGCCGTCCCTGCGCTCGGTGGTCGAAATGGCCAGGCCGCATGGCGAGAGGGTATTTCTGGTCCACGAGGACGAGCGGGTCACCTTCGAGGCCTTCCATCGCGCCGTGGCCGCCTTCGCCCACGAACTGCGCGCCCAGGGGGTCGAAAAGGGCGACCGGGTGGCCATCGTCATGCGCAATATCCCCGAATGGCCGGTGGTCTTCTACGCCGCCGCCGCCCTGGGGGCGATCGTCACCCCGCTCAACGCCTGGTGGACCGGACCGGAGCTGGAATACGGCCTTATTGATTCGGGGAGCAAGGTCGCCATCGTCGATGCCGAGCGGATGGAGCGGCTGGCCGAGCATCTGCCCAACTGTCCAGGGCTCCGGCGCGTCTACGTCGCCCGCGAACTCGACGAGATCGCCAATCCCCTGATCGCCAAGCTGGAGGCGGTGATCGGCGGCCCCGCCGACTGGGCGTCCCTGCCCGACCGCCCCTTGCCGGACGCCGAGGTGGGCCCGGAGGACGACGCCACCATCTTCTACACCTCCGGCACCACCGGAAAGCCCAAGGGCGCCCTGGCCACCAACCGCAACATCAATTCCAACATCATCGCCTCGGTCTGCTCGGCCGCCCGCTCGTTCCTGCGCCGGGGCGAGGCGCCGCCGGTCCCTGATCCCGCCGACCCCCAGCGCGCCGTCCTGCTCTCTGTGCCCTTCTTCCACGCCACCGGGTGTTTCGCGATCCTCAACCCCAGCCTGATGGGGGCCGCCAAGCTGGTGATGATGCGCAAATGGGATCCCATCCGGGCTTTCGAACTGATCGAGCGCGAGCACGTCACCCTGGCTGGCGGCGTGCCGACCATCGCCTGGCAGTTGATCGAACATCCCCTGCGCGGGAACTACGATCTCTCCTCGCTGGAGACCGTCGCCTATGGCGGTGCGCCCTCGGCGCCCGAACTGGTGCGCAAGATCCACCAGGCCTTCCCCAAGTCGGCGCCCGGCAACGGCTGGGGCATGACCGAGACCTCCGCCACCGCCACCACCCACAGCGGCGAGGACTACGAGCACCGTCCCGATTCCTGCGGGCCGGCGGTGCCGGTCACCGATCTGAAGATCATGACTCTTGAGGGCGATCGGGAACTCCCTGTCGGCGAAGTGGGCGAGCTGTGGTGCAAGGGTCCGCAGGTGGTGAAGGGCTATTGGAACAAGCCGGAAGCCACCGCTGAGACCTTCGTCGATGGCTGGGTCAAGACCGGCGACCTGGCCCGCCTGGACGAGGAGGGCTTCTGTTTCATCATCGACCGCGCCAAGGACATGCTGATCCGCGGCGGCGAGAACATCTATTGCATCGAGGTCGAGAACGTCCTCTTCGACCATCCGGCGGTGATGGACGCCGCCCTGGTCGGCATACCCCACAAGACCCTGGGCGAGGAGCCGGGCGCGGTGGTCACCCTCAAGCCGGACGCCAGCGCCACCGAGGATGAGCTGCGCGCCTTCGTCGCCGAACGCCTGGCCGCCTTCAAGGTCCCGGTCAAGATCATCTTCTGGCCCGAGACCCTGCCCCGCAACGCCAACGGCAAGATCGTCAAGAGCGAACTGCGGGGGTTGTTCGTGGACGGATCGTAGCGAGGGCATCCTCGCCCGTTTTTTATGGCGCCTGGAAAGGGCGGGCTTCCTGCCCATAGGCGCTAAGATAAGGGATTCACGTGGTATCCGGCTTGTGATTCAAGCTTCGAATGGAAGCTGATTGGGCAAATTCATTCGACGGTAGCTGGGGCCAGATCGAGGCCTTG
>JBDTIW010000179.1:0-14127 GCA_039936215.1 Caulobacteraceae bacterium
GTAGCCCTCGGCGTATTTGTTGGTCAGCACCGAACCCTGAGCCTCAAGGACGGCGCGCGAGACAATGTTCTCCGAGGCGATCAGCTCGATCTGGTTTTGCTGGCGGGTGAGCTCATCGGCCGTTGCCGCGAACACGGCGCTGTCGGCGTCGGCCAGTCCGGCGGCGAAGAACGGATCGACGGCGTCGTTGGAGGCCTGGGCGCGGACGGTCATGATTCGCCTCCTTCTGACTTGGCGAGACGCCTGTTTATTCTTACCCGCGAACCGATCAACCTCCTCGCCCTATTGGCGCCCTGGTCCCGCAAGCGGAGAAGGGCTCTTATGCCGCGTATCCCCCCAACCGCCGGATGTTGCAGCGGGCCCAGAGCGCCTCCATGGCGCAAACCAGATCGTCCATCATGGCGTCGGTGTGGAACGGGGTGGGGGTGAAGCGCAGGCGCTCGGTCCCGCGTGGCACGGTGGGATAGTTGATCGGTTGGACATAGATGCCGTGGTCGGCCAGCAGCATGTCGGAGACCAGCTTGCAATGGACCGGATCGCCCACCAGCACCGGTACGATGTGGCTCACCGAGTCCATGACCGGCAGGCCGGCGGCGGCCATGCGGGCCTTCAGGGCGGCGGCGCGCTCCTGGTGAGTTATCCGCACCTCGTTGTGCGCCTTGAGCCAGCGGATGCTGGCCAGGGCCCCGGCGGTGAGGGCCGGCGGCAGGGAGGTGGTGAAGATGAAACCTCCGGCGTGCGAGCGGATGGCGTCGATCAGGCTCGCGTCGGCGGCGACATAGCCGCCCATCACTCCGAACGCCTTGCCGAGCGTGCCCTCGATGATGTCGATCTCGCCCGCCACCCCGTCGCGATCGGAGACGCCGCCGCCGCGCGTCCCGTAGAGGCCAACCGCGTGGACTTCGTCGAGATAGGTCAGGGCGCCGTATCGGCGGGCCAGTGCGGCGGTGGCGCCCACATCGGAGATGTCGCCGTCCATGGAATAGACGCTCTCGAAGGCGACCAGCTTGGGCGCATCGGCCGGCGCCTGGGCTAGCAGTTCCTCAAGATGGGCAAGATCGTTGTGGCGGAAGATCTTGCGCGGCCCGCCGCCGGCGCGGATGCCGGCGATCATCGAAGCGTGGTTCAAGGCGTCGGAAAAGACGATCAGGCCGGGCAGAATCTTCTGCAGGGTGGCCAGGGTCGCCTCATTGGAGACATAGCCGGAGGTGAAGAGAAGGGCCGCCTCCTTGCCGTGCAGATCGGCGAGTTCCGCCTCCAGCTCGACATGGTAGTGGGTGGTGCCGGAGATGTTGCGCGTGCCGCCCGAGCCCGAGCCCGCCTCGTCGATGGCGCGATGCATGGCCTCCAGGATCACCGGGTTCTGGCCTTGGCCGAGATAGTCGTTGGAGCACCAGACGATCACCTCGCGCGGAGCGCCCTCGGTCGGCGTCCAGGTGGCGAAGGGAAAGGCACCGCGATGGCGCTTCAGGTCGGCGAAGACGCGGTAGCGGCCCTCCCCGCGCACCTGTTCGACGGCGTCTCTGAAGGCGGCCTTGTAGTCCATCACCTCAAGCTAGCTCCGCGACCGATGGATCGGTTCTTCGCACAAATGGGACCGACGTGTCATCTAATGCGTGTCCGCAAGGTCCGCCAGCCGTCCGCGCATGAGTTGCAGCACCGCCGAAAAGTCCTTCTGGCCATGGCCCAGGCCGTCGAAGAGGGCGTAGAGCGCCTCGGCCTGCGCCCCCATGGGGGTCGCGGCGCCGCTCTTGGCGGCGGCCTCCTGGGCCAACTTGAGATCCTTCAGCATCAGGGCGGTGAGGAATCCGCCCTCATAGCCGCGGTTGGACGGCGCCGAGGGCACGGGTCCCGGCCAGGGGCAATAGCTGGTCAGCGACCAGCACTGCCCCGAGGACTTGCCAGCGATTTCGAAGAAGCGCTGCGGATCGAGGCCGAGTTTCTCGGCCAGGGCGAAGGCCTCGCACACCCCCAGCATGGAAATGCCGAGCAGCATGTTGTTGCAGATCTTGGCCGCCTGGCCGGCCCCGGCCGCGCCGGCGTGGATCACCACCCGGGCCATGGGATCGAGGGCCGCCTGAACGTCGGGAAAGGTGTCGTCCGCGCACCCGACCATGAAGGCCAGGGTCCCGGCGTCGGCGGCCATGATGCCGCCGGAGACCGGCGCGTCGGCGCAGCGCAGGCCCGCGCTCGCGGCGGCCTCCGCGACGAAACGTGCGCTCTCCACGTCGATGGTCGAACAATCGATCGCGAGCGCCGCGGCCCTCGCGTTGGGAATCACGTCGCCCGACCACACGGCCCGCACATGGGCGCCGGCCGGCAGCATGGTGACGACCACATCGCTCGCTCGCACGGCGTCGGCGGCCGAGGCGGCGGCGGCGCACCCGGCCGACACGGCGCGGCCCACCGCCGCCGGCGAGATATCGAACGCCATGACCTCATTTCCGGCCTTGGCAAGGTTGGCCGCCATCCCGGCGCCCATGTTTCCAAGGCCGATAAAGGCGATTTTACTCATAGTTTAGGCGGGCTTTCGGAACTTATAGATGAACTGATCGGTATGGCCACGAATGGACTTGTCGAACACCAGGGCGGTGCGTGGGTCGGCGGGGTTGCGTAGCAGGTCGCTCTCTCCCTCGAACTTGAAGCCGGCGGCGGTCACCTCCGTCTTCACCTGCGCCGCGTCGATGCGGTGAGTGGTGTCGGTGTCAGCCAAGCCAGAGCCGTCCGGCGCCGAATGGTCGATCACGATGAATTCGCCGCCAGGTTTGAGGGCCTTGAACACCGCCGCGTTGAAAGCCGGGACATCGGCCGGGCCCATGAACTTGTCGTGAAGGTCGTGATAGTTCTGCCGGATCCACACCACGTCCACCGATTCCGGAGTGGAAAAGGCGTTGATCGGCGCGGTGAGGGCCACGACATTGGGGTGATCGGGGAAGGGCGTCGAGCCGTTCGCCAGGGCCGGCGCCTCCTTCATCTTCACCATTTCGGCCGGGATGAACATATAGACCTTGCCGCTCGGCCCCACTGCGGTGGCGAACAGGCGGTCGAAGTAGGGGCCGGCGAAGACATCGACCACCCGTTGGCCGGGCATGACGCCGACGAAGGCGAGGGTTTCGGCGGGTTTGCGCGCCGCGTCGAGGTCGCGGTCGGCGGCCGGGCGGGACGGATCGGCGACGGCGGCGGCGATGTTGGCGGGGATGGCGCCCGCCGCCAAGGCGGCCACCGCCGCTCCCGAGATAACCGCGGCGCCGATCAGACCCGCGAGAGTGATCGTCTTCATGGTGGTCGTCTCCCAATGATCGTCGCCGACATCCATAGCGCAGCTTTGGGGCCAAGTCAGGGGGGCGCGCCACAAGCGAGCAAGCCGCCACGCGCCCCGGCGCCGCTTGCGTGCAACACGCTCATCGGCGACACCGAAGTGACCGTCTGCCGCCAGGAACCTCAACGATGAGCCGCGCGCCGCTCGCCCCCTACCCCGCCCTGCGTCTTCGCCGCCTGCGCCAAGCCGACTGGACGCGCCGCCTGGTGCGCGAGAGCGTGCTGACGCCGGCCGATCTGATATGGGCGGTGGTCGTCCATGAGGGCGAAGGCCGCCTTCCGGTCGCCTCCATGCCGGGGGTGGAACGGCTGTCGTTGCGCGAGGCGGCGGGCGCGGCGCGAGAGGCCAAGGCGCTCGGCATCCCCGCCATCGCCGTCTTTCCGCACATCGACGGAGCCCGCAAGGACGCCACGGGAGCCTCGGCCGCCGATCCCGATGGCCTGGTGGCGCGAGCGGTGAAGGCCATGAAAGACGCCGCCCCCGAGGTGGGGGTGGTGTGCGACGTGGCCCTCGATCCCTTCACCGATCACGGCCACGACGGGTTGATCGAGGCCGGCAGGATCCACAACGACGCCACCATCGAGCGGCTGGTCGAACAGGGCCTCATGCAGGCCAGGGCCGGCTGCGACATCCTTGCCCCCTCGGACATGATGGACGGCCGCGTGGGGGCCCTGCGCGCCGCCCTCGAGGCGGAGGGATTGTGCGACACGCTGATCATGGCTTACGCGGCCAAATACGCCTCGGCCTTCTACGGACCCTACCGCGAGGCCATCGGATCGGGAGCGCTCGGCGGCGGCGAAGTCGCCAATCCACCCGACAAGAAGACCTATCAGATGGATCCGGCCAATTCCGACGAGGCTCTGCGCGAGGTGGCTCTGGATATCGCCGAGGGGGCCGACATGGTCATGGTGAAACCGGGGCTCCCCTACCTCGACATCGTCCGCCGGGTGGTCGAGGCCTTCGCCATGCCGACCTTCGCCTTCCAGGTCAGCGGCGAATACGCCATGATCGCCGCCGCCGCCGCCAACGGCTGGATCGACGAGGAACGGGCCATCCTTGAGAGCCTCGGCGCGTTCAAGCGCGCCGGCTGCGCCGGGGTGGTCACCTATTTCGCGCCGACGGCGGCGCGATGGCTCGCAAAGGCTGGTTGACGCCCCCACGAAAGGGGGCAAGACTGCGAAGTCATGCTTGGCGCGCCGCGGTCGTCGTGGCTCGCTAGGTGGGGAGCCCTCAAATGAACAAGACGATTCTCTTTGCGAGCGCGGTCGCCGCGGCGATGGCCGCCTTCGCCGTTGTGGCCCAGACCGACGATGCGGCCAAGGCGGAGCACAACCAGACCCAGACGCCCTCGACCGTTCCGGACACCAGCACCGGGACGGTGCGGGCCGGCGCCGTGGCAACCGCGCCGGTCGTCGCCGCCCCCGGCCAAGTCCCAGCGGGCGAAGGCATGCCCGGCAAGGCGCGGCACAATCAGAGGCAGACGCCAACCACCGTGCCTGGCGCTACGAACACGCCCCGCGCCGGCGCCGCGGCTACCGCGCCGGTCGTCAATCCTGGCGATACGTCCACGCCGCACTAGCGGCCGGGTATCCGGTCACGGCCGCGCCAGCCGCGCCGCCAGGCTGGAAGTGTCCCAGCGGGCGCCGCCCATGGCCTGCACCTGGGCGTAGAACTGATCGACGAGGGCTGTCACCTCGAGGCGGGCGCCGTTGGCGCGGCCTTCGTCCAGGACCAGGCCCAGGTCCTTGCGCATCCAGTCCACCGCGAAGCCGAATTCGAACTCGTCCCTGGCCATGGTCGCCCAGCGATTGTCCATCTGCCAGGACTGGGCGGCGCCCTTGGAGATCGCCTCATAGACCAGGGTAAGATCGAGCCCGGCCCGCGTCGCGAACACCACCGCCTCGGCGAGGCCCTGGACGAGACCGGCGATGCATATCTGGTTGACCATCTTGGTGAGCTGTCCGGCCCCGGCCTCGCCCATGTGCTGGATGGCCTTGGCGTAGGCGCCGATGACCGGCGAAGCCCGCTCGACCGCGCCGACGTCGCCGCCGACCATGATGGAGAGAGTCCCATTCTTGGCGCCCGCCTCGCCGCCGGAGACCGGGGCGTCGAGGAAATGCACACCGCGCGCGACCGCCAGCGCGGCCATTTCTCGGGCGACGGTGGCCGAAGTGGTGGTGTGATCGACGACGATCGCCCCGGATTCCAGGGCCGTCAGCATCTCAGTCACGACGGCGCGCACGTCGTCGTCGGTTCCCACGCACAGCGCCGCCAGCTCGCACCCCGCCGCCGCCTCGGCGATCGTGGCGGCGGCGCGCCCGCCGTGGGCGCGAACCCAAACCTCGCTCTTGGCCGCCGTGCGGTTGAACACGCTCACCTCGTGGCCCGCGGAGGCAAGATGGCCGGCCATGGGCGCGCCCATGACCCCCAGGCCGATGAAGGCAAGTTTCATCCTGGTCTCTCCCACAACAACCGCCTTGCGTCCCGGCCCAGCATGGCCCCTAATCGCTCGCCAGACCGGTGATTTGAAGGGCGATAGTCAAGGCGACGCGTGACCCAGCACTTTCCGACCCGTCAGTTGCGATTCTTCCTGACCGCTCCCTCCCCGTGTCCGTATCTCCCCGGCCGCGAGGAGCGCAAGGTGTTCGCCCATTTACCGATGCTCGACGGCGCTTCGGTGAACGATTCCCTGACCCTGGGCGGCTTTCGGCGCTCGCAGAACATCGCCTATCGTCCGGCCTGCGAGGGCTGCGCGGCCTGCGTGTCGGCCCGCCTGCCGGTGGGCGACTATATGTTCTCCCGTTCGGAGCGGCGGGTGCTGACCAGGAGCGAAGCCTTCGCGCGTCACGTCGTCGAAGCCGAAGCCACCGTCGAGCAGTTCGACCTGCTGCGCCGCTATCTAGGTTCGCGCCACGCCGGCGGCGGCATGGCCGAGATGAGCTGGTCCGACTATGTGGCCATGGTCGAGGATACGGCCGTGCGCACCCATGTGGTCGAGTATCGGACGTGTACGGACGATCTCGGCCCCGGCGAGCTGAGCGCCTGCGCCCTGGTCGATCAGCTCGCCGACGGCCTCTCCCTTGTCTACAGCTTCTTCGACCCTGGTCTTTCCCGGACAAGCCCCGGCTCGTTCATCATCCTGGACCATGTGATCCAGGCCAGCCTGCTGGGCCTGCCCTACCTCTACCTCGGCTATTGGGTGCGCGGCAGCGACAAGATGGACTACAAGGCCCGCTTCTCGCCCCTGGAGATTCTGCGCCCCAACGGCTGGGGCCTGATGTCGGCGCGTGAACGACGCGACGAGCGCGCCTAGCGCGCGCCTTGATGGACGCTCCGCCCGAGGTCATGGATCATCCCGTCTTCCGCCTGCTGGCGGTGATGGCGCGGTTACGCGACAAGGCCGGCGGCTGCCCATGGGATATCGAACAGACCTTCGCCAGTATCGCTCCGTACACGGTGGAGGAGGCCTATGAGGTGGCCGACGCCATCGAGCGCGGGAACCTCGTCGATCTGAAGGAAGAGTTGGGCGATCTGCTGCTTCAGGTGGCCTATCACGCCCAGATGGCGGCCGAGGTCGGCGCCTTCAGCTTTTCCGAGGTCGCCGAGGCGATCACCGACAAGATGATCCGCCGCCATCCGCATGTGTTTGGCGATGCAAAGGTTCGCGGCGCCGCCGAGCAGACGTCGACGTGGGAGAGCGCGAAGGCGCGGGAGCGCGCCGCCAGGGGCGCGGTCGCCGGCGTTCTGGACGGTGTCGCCGTCACCCTCCCCGCCCTCACCAGAGCGGTGAAGCTCTCCCAGCGCGCCGCCGGCGTCGGCTTTGTCTGGCCGGGCGTCGACGAGGTTCTGGAAAAGCTGGAGGAGGAAATCGCCGAGCTCAGGGCGGAGCTGGCGGCGGGGGACGAGGCCAAGGCGCGCGAGGAGCTGGGCGATATCCTGTTCGCCTGCGCCAACATAGCCCGCGAACTCGATGTCGATCCCGAAACCGCCCTGCGCGGCGCCAACGCCAAGTTCACACGGCGATTCGAATTCATCGAGGCGCGGTTGAAGGAAGCCGGAAGCTCGCCGGCACGATCGAGTCTGGCGGAGATGGAGGAGCTGTGGACGGCGGCCAAGGTGGCGGAGAAGAGAGCGGTTGACGCCAATCCTCCCTACCCTTCTGGACTACGGCATTCACACATCTCCGGGTGATAGGCGGCGGCCGGACGCCCCCGTCACGCGGCGCAATAGGGCGACGCGCGCCACCGTAAGAAGACGGGGGAGGATTGAAATGCTTGAAGGCGCGTCCTTTTTCATCTCTCCCTTGCGAACCGGGGGAAGTCGCGCGGCGCTCTTTCTCTCGCCGTGACGAAGGGGGCGTCCGGCCACAAGTGGGATGTGCAAATCCGATAGCCGCTAGGGGAGGGAGGATCCCGCCGCCGCGAAAGGCGACCCTTGCAACGCCCCCGGCCGCATCCGCTCGAAGCGCCCGAGGGCCTGGGGATCGAGACGGGCATGGAGGCGCACCGCGCCTGCGTCTTCCTCGCGGGCGGTGACGCGGGCGTGGCGATAGAGCCAGGCGAGGGCCTCGCCGTCGGCGGGTTCGAGTTCGAGGACGACCTCGGGGCCTTCGTCCACCAGGACGGCCAGGGCGGCGCGCAGGACCTCCAGGCCCTCTCCGGTCGCCGCCGAAACCACCACCGCCCGGGCCCGGCAGGCGTGTTCGTCCACGTCCTCGCGGGCGGCGCCGTCCAGCAGATCGGCCTTGTTCCACGCCTCTATGGAGCGGCGGCCGCCCTCGGCCTCAATGCCCAGTTCGGCGAGCACCTTGTCCACGTCGGCGCGCTGGGCGTCGGAGTCGGGGCCGGCGATGTCGCGCACATGGACGATGACGTCGGCCTCGCGCACCTCTTCGAGGGTGGCGCGGAAGGCCTCCACCAGTTCGTGCGGCAGATCGGAGATGAACCCGACCGTGTCGGAGAGGACGGCCGGCCGGCCGCCCGGCAAGTCCAGCCGGCGCATTGTGGGATCGAGGGTGGCGAACAGCATGTCCCTAGCCTCCACCTTGGCATGGGTCAGGGCGTTGAACAGGGTGGATTTGCCGGCGTTGGTGTAGCCGACCAGGGCGATTGCGGGATAGGGAACGCGCTTGCGGGCCCGCCGCTGCAGGCCGCGGGTGCGGCGCACATCGGCCAGATCGCCCTTGAGCTTGACGATGCGCTCCAAGAGCAGGCGTCGGTCGGCCTCGATCTGGGTCTCCCCCGGTCCGCCCAGGAAGCCGAAGCCGCCACGCTGGCGCTCCAGGTGGGTCCAGGTTCGGACCAGGCGCGACCGCTCGTAGTCGAGACGGGCCAGTTCCACCTGCAGGCGCCCTTCACGGGTACGGGCGCGGCGGGAAAAGATTTCCAGAATGAGGCCGGTGCGGTCGACCACCTTGACCTGCCAGGCGCGCTCGAGATTACGCTGCTGCACCGGCGTCAGGGCGTCGTCCACCACCACCACGTCGATGGCCTCGATGTCGCAAAGGGTGGCGATCTCGCCGACCTTGCCCTTGCCGAACAGGGTGGCCGGCGCGGCGACGCGCAGGGGCGCGATCAGCCGTCCGCGAACCTCAAGGTCGAGCGCCAGGGCGAGACCGACCGCTTCATCGAGCCTGGCCGCCGGCCCGCGCGAGGCCCCGGCACACGAGGGATCTGGGCGCGAGGAACCTGACCGCGCACGAACCGGATGGATGACCAGGGCCTTCTGGGCGGGCGGGCGCCGGTCGATGGACCTGGATTTCAATCGTCGCCGTTTTCGTCGATGGCCGGCTCGTAAAGCTGCACGGGCTGGGCGGGCATGATGGTCGAGATGGCGTGCTTATAGACGAGCTGAACCTGGCCGTCCCGCCGCAGCAGGACGCAGAAATTGTCGAACCAACTCACCACGCCCTGCAGTTTCACCCCGTTGATCAGGAAGATGGTGAGGGGCGTCTTGGCGCGCCGCACGGCGTTGAGGAAGGTGTCCTGCAGGTTCTGTTTCTTGTCGCTCGGCACGGGTTGAAATCCCTTTTATTTCATTTGATCGGCGGCAGGGCGCCGCGCCGCTTCGATATAGAGTTCCCGCAGGCGTTTCGCCACCGGCCCGGGCGCGCCGTCGCCGAGCGGGCGCCCGTCCACCCGGACCACCGGCAGGACCAGGGTTCCGGCCCCGGTGAGGAAGGCTTCCCGCGCGCTCCAGGCCTCCTCGACGGTGAAGGGACGCTCTTCGAAGGTCAGGCCGGCGTCGGCGGCGATGGCGAGAAGGGAGGCCCGGGTCACCCCGCGCAGGATGTTGGCCTGGATGTCGCGGGTGCGCAGGACGCCCCCCGCATCGACGATCCAGGCGTTGGTGGACGCCCCCTCGGTGACCAGGCCCAGTTCGTCGACGAACCAGGCCTCCGCCGCGCCGGCCTCGTGCGCCGCCTGCTTGGCCAGTACATTGGGGAGCAGGCCCACGGTCTTGATATCGCATCGCGCCCAGCGGGTTTCCGGCACGGTGATCACCGCGACCCCCTGGGCGGCGCGGGCCTGGGCCAGGGCATGATCGGTGCTTTTGGCTGTGATGACGACGGCAGGGGCGACGGGCGGTTTGGGAAAGGCGTGGTCGCGGCGGGCGACGCCGCGGGTAATCTGCAGATAGGCCAGGCCATCGACGACCCGATTGCGGCGCACGATTTCGGCCAGCAGGATTTTCAGGGCCCTCTCGCTCATCGGCGCGGCGATGCGCAGTTCGGAAAGGCTTCGAGCGAGGCGCCGGAAGTGACCGGCGGCGTCGGCGAGATGTCCGTCGAAGACCGCCCACGCCTCATAGACGCCATCGGCTAGTTGATAGCCCCGATCCTCGATATGAACCGCCGCCCGGGCGTGCGGAACGAAACGGCCATTGACGTAGGCGACGCGGGGCATCAGGGGACCGTGTCCTCGGCGACTCGGGCGCCGAAACCCAGCGATTTCAGCTTGCGATGCAGGGCCGAGCGCTCCATGCCGATGAAGGCGGCGGTGCGCGAGATATTGCCGCCGAAGCGCATGATCTGGGCGGTCAGATATTCCTTCTCGAACAATTCGCGGGCCTCGCGAAGTGGCAGGGCGATGATTCGCTCGGCCCCCAGGCCGCCGGCGTGCGGCGCGGTAGTGGAATCGGTTGGCAGCATGTCGGCGGTGATCGGCTGGGAGGGATCGCCGGCGGCGAGGATGAGGATACGCTCCACCAGATTGCGCAGTTGCCGCACATTGCCCGGCCACGACTGCACCTGGAGTGTGGCGTAGGCGTCGTCGGCCAGGCGCCGCTTGGGCAAGCCCGAGGCGGCGCTCAGGCGTTCGATGTAGTAGCCGATCAGTTCGGGGATGTCGTCGCGCCGTTCGGAAAGGCCCGGCACGCGCAAAGGCACGACGTTCAGGCGATGGAACAGATCCTCACGCAGGCGCCCGGCGGCGATCTCCTCGCTCAAATCGCGAGAGGTGGAGGAGACCACCCGCACATCCACTTGGACATCGAGATCTCCGCCCACCCGACGGAACCGCTGATCGACCAGGACGCGCAGTATGCGGCTCTGACTTTCGCGCGGCATGCCCTCCACGTCATCGATGTAGAGGGTGCCACCGTGGGCGCGCTCGAAGACGCCGATCTTACGCGGACGCCCCCCCTCCCCTTCCTCGCCGAACAACTCCAGGTCCATGCGCTCGGGGCTCATGCCAGCGGCGCTGATGGCGACAAACTCCCCCTTGGCCCTGGGACTGGCGGCATGGATCAGGCGCGCGGCCGTTTCCTTGCCCGAGCCCGGCGGTCCGGAGATCAGCACCCGGCTGTTGGCGCCCGCCACCTTGGCGATCATGGCGCGGAGCTGCTGAGCGGCCGGCGAGGCGCCGACCAGGCCGTCCGGCACGATGGCCTGGGTGCGTAGGCGCTGGTTCTCGCGCTTCAGGCTCGCCGCCTCCAGGGCGCGGGCGACCAGCAGGACCATGCGATCGGACTTGAACGGCTTTTCCAGGAAATCGTAGGCGCCGCGCTTGATCGAACTGACGGCGGTCTCGATGTTGCCATGGCCGGAGATCATGATCACCGGCAGATCGGGATCAAGGGCCTTGACGACATCGAGCAATTCAAGGCCGTCCAGACCGCCGCCCTTCATCCAGATGTCGAGCACCAGGAGGGAGGGTTTGCGGGCCCGGATGGCCGCCAGCGCGCTCTCGGAATCCTGGGCGGTGCGCACGGCGTAGCCGTCATCCTCCAGGATGGCCGCCACCAGCTCGCGGATATCGGCCTCGTCATCGACCACCAGAATATCGCCGGTCATGCCCGCACCTTCAGGATTTCGCTTATGGGATCGGCCTCGCGCGGCGCGGCGTGGCCGAGGGGGAACGACAAGACGACGCGCGCGCCGTGACCATCGGCTGCGTCGGCCAGGACGAGAACGCCACCGTGGTCCTCCAGGATGCGCTTGACGATGGCCAGGCCAAGTCCGGTGCCCTTCTCGCGCGTGGTCACGTAGGGTTCGGTCAAGCGGTCGCGATCCTTGGCCGGCAAGCCCACGCCATTGTCCTCGATGACGAAATCGAGCCTGTCGGCCTCGACGACCAGGCGGGCTTGGATACGTCCCGGCGGCCCCGCGGCGGCGGCGCGCCTGGCCGCGATGGCCTCGCCGGCGTTCTTCAGCACATTGGTCAGGGCCTGACCGACGATGCGGCCATCGCAGACCAGCATCGCCGCGCCAGTCGGGCCCAGGATTTCAACCGCGACATCCGGGTCGGCCACCCGCTGGGCGAACACCGCTTGGCGCAGGAGTTCGGCGCCGTCGTGCGGGGCGAACATCGGCGACGGCATGCGCGCGAAGGCGGAAAATTCATCCACCATGCGGCCTATATCTCCCACCTGGCGGATAATGGTGTCGGTGCAGCGATCGAAGGTCTCCAAATCTCCGGTGACCTGGCCGCGATACTTGCGGCGTAAGCGCTCGGCCGAAAGCTGGATCGGGGTGAGCGGGTTCTTGATCTCGTGAGCGATGCGGCGCGCGACGTCCTTCCAGGCGGCGTTGCGTTGGGCGGCAACCAGACGGGTGATGTCGTCGAAGGTCAGCACCAGACCTTCGGCGCCGTGACTGGCGCGGACGCGCAGGCGCCGCGATTCGCCGCCGCGGGCGATATCGACCTCCTCCTCCGCCTCTCCGCCCCGGCGGGCGGCACCGGCGGCCACCGCTTCGAGTTCGGGCGCGATGTCGGCCAGCATACGGCCGGCGGCGTCCTCGCCCTCCAGCGCCAACAGCCGGGAGGCCTGGCGGTTCACCACCAAGACGCGACCGCTCGGATCGAGGCCGACCACCCCGGCGCTGACCCCGAACAGCACCGTCTCCATGAACAGGCGCCGGGACTCGGCCTCGACATGGGCGGCGCGCAGGGCCTCCTGCTGTTCGCGCAGATCGCGGGTCATGCGGTTGAAGGCGCGGGACAGTACGGCGATCTCCTCGGGATCGTTCCGGGTATCGACGCGCGCGGTCAGATCGCCGCCAGCCACCCGGCCGGCCGCTTGAACCAGGCGGGCCACCGGCGCGGCGATGCCATTGGCCGCCGCCATGCCTAGCCACACCGCCCCGATCAGCACCAACAACACCGTCTCAAGATAGCTGAGCGCGAAAGCGGCCTGGATACGGCCACGGCGAAACTTGGCTTCGCGGTAGGCGGCCAGGGAGGCCTCGGTCTCGCGCAAATGCCTGAAGATACCCCGATCGAGCGGGCGGACCACATAGAGGTAGGCGTCGCGGTAGTCCCGCAAGCGATAGAGGGCGCGGAAGAGATCGATCGATTCGAACGCGCCCACCGAAACCACGCCCTCGTCGGCCGCCTTGTAGGTGGAGGGGGGTGGGATGAGCAGGGACGCGGCGCCGGGCGGTTCGGCCCTCGCCAGCACCCTGCCCTCGCGGTCGATGATGTAGGCGGCGGAAAAACCGTTGTCGGCGGTCATGTCCTTGAGGAAATGGCCAAAGGCCACCGGGGTGTCCGCGAGCGTCGGGGCCGCCTGGTCCAACTCGCGCGCCATCGCCGCCATGTGGGCGCCGATATAGTCCTTCTGTTCTTCGACATAGGATCTGGCCACGGTGGCCGAGTTCTCGACCACGCTCTGGACCCGGGCGCTGAACCAGTTATCGACGCCGCGGGTGACCAGGACCCCGAAGAACAGGGCGACGATCACCGCGGGCGCCACCGCCGCCAGGGCAAACAGGGCGACGAATCGCAGGTGCAGGCGCGCGCCCGCGTCGCTCGACTGCGCGCCCAAAAGCCGCAGCATCCGCCACGCCAACAGGGCGCCTAGGGCGGCGACCAGCAGGAAGCCTAGACCAAGGAAGCCGAGAACCAGCGGGCTCGCCGGACCCAGCGGCCCACTCAAGGTGGGCGAGGAGCCGAGGAACACCGAGACGGCGGTCAAGGCCGCCGCCAGCGCATAGCCGCCACCCATCACCAGCCGCAAACCCACGCCGTCCGTCCCGGACATGGACGGTCTCCTGATCGCGCTGGGTTCGGCGGACATCGGGGGAGTCTAGGGCGGACTGTGCCCCAAATTCAACAGCCTTGTGGCCGATGGGATGCAGGGTCGCCGTAATTTCCCCTAGAAGTTCACCTGGCTGAACAGGCCGATTTCGTCATAGGTTCCCTTGGGCGTGCCGCCGATCAGCGGGAGACCACCGATGGACCCGTTGGAGGTGCTGAGCAGGCCGTTGAGGACACTGTCGCGTTTGTAGACCAGGGCGAAGTCGAGGGGCTTGATGGGCTTGTAGGAGACGCCGACGTTGAAATAGTTGTCGTGGAACGACGGCGTGG
>JBDTIW010000180.1:0-4297 GCA_039936215.1 Caulobacteraceae bacterium
TCCATCTCCAGGGCGTCGAGGCGCGCGTCGCGGCCGATCACCGCCTCGGCCAGCGCCATGTCGCGCCCGACGATGGCGCGGATCGAATCGGCCACCTCCGCCTCCGCCAGCCCGCCCATGCGCGCCAATTCGGCGGTGATGGCGTCGAGGTCTTCATCGTAGGCCCTGACCGTGTGGTCCATGTCGTTACGCGTCCGATTCGCCGGGGGTTCAGTTTAGGTCACGATTGTGACAGTGATGTTCGCCGCCGTACCGCTCATCGTGAATGACCCCCTCACCCGAACCGCCCGGTGATATAGTCCGAGGCGCGGCTGGTGACCGGCTTGGTGAACATGCCGGCGGTCTCGCCGAATTCCACCAGCTCGCCCAGGTACATGAAGCCGGTATAGTTCGACAGCCGGGCCGCCTGGCCGAGATTATGGGTGACGATGACGATGGTGTAGTCGGCCTTGAGCTGAGTCACCGTCTCCTCCAGCTTGGCGCTGGAGATCGGATCGAGGGCCGAAGTCGGCTCGTCCAGGAGCAGGATCTCCGGCTTGACAGCGATGCAGCGGGCTACGCACAGCCGCTGCTGCTGGCCCCCTGAAAGTCCCAGACCCGAGGCGTGGAGCTGGTCCTTGACCTCCTCCCAAAGGGCGGCGCGACGCAGGGCATCCTCCACTCGCTCGGCCATCTGGGTCTTGGTGAGGGTCTCGTAGAGGCGCACCCCGAAGGCCACATTGTCGTGGATGGACATGGGAAACGGGGTCGGCTTCTGGAACACCATGCCGATCTTGGCTCGCAGCATGGAAAGATCGACGCCGGGCCGCAGGATGTCCTCGCCGTCCAGCATGATCCGGCCGGCCGCCCTCTGGCCGGGATAGAGGGCGTACATGCGGTTGAGGGAGCGTAGCAGGGTGGATTTGCCGCAGCCCGACGGTCCGATCAGAGCGGTCACCGCGTTGCGCGCCACTTGTAGGGAAATCCCTTTCAGAGCCCGGCTCTTGCCGTAGAAGAAATCCAGATTCTGAATGTCGAGCTTGACCTTGTCCGGGTCGATCGGCGCGATCGAGGTGTCCACGCCCGGGATGTCCCCGGCCGAGGCTTCGATCTCGTCCGGAACGAGGGCGTTCATGAGTGTTTCTGCTCCGTGGAAAGGACGCGGGCGACGATGGTGACGCCCAGCACGGAGGCGGCGATGATCAGCGCCCCGGCCCAGGCCAGCCGTCGCCAGTCGTCATAGGCCGACAGGGCGAACTGGTAGATGACCACCGGCAGGTTGGCCATCGGCCCCCTCATGTCCAGGCTGAAGAACTGATTGTTGAGCGCGGTGAAGAGGAGCGGCGCGGTCTCGCCGCTGATGCGCGCGAAGGCCAGCAGGGCGCCGGTAATGATGCCGCTGGCCCCCGAGCGCCACAGGATCCGTCCGATCACCCGCCAGGGTGGCGTCCCCAAGGCCACCCCCGCCTCGCGCAGGGCGGTCGCCTGCAGTTTCAGCACGTCCTCGGTGGTGCGGGTGATCACTGGCGCGGCCAGGAGCGAGAGGGCGACCGCCCCGGCGAAGCCGGAAAAACCTCTGAACGGGGCGACCAGAATCTCATAGACGAACAGGCCCACCAGGATGGACGGGGCGGATAGCAGCACGTCGTTCAGGAAGCGGACGGCCGAGCCGTAACGGCTCATCCCGGCGTACTCGGCCAGCCAGGTGCCGGCCAGGATGCCGATGGTCACGGCGATGGCCATGGCAACCAGGCCCAGCATGATCGAGCCGACGATGGCGTTGGCCAGCCCCCCCGACGAGCCGGGCGCGGGGGTGGATCTGGTGAACACCGCCAGGTTCATCCCGGCCAGGCCCTGGCTGACCAGCGACCACAGGATGGCGGCCAGGGCGGCCAGGGCCAGGACGGTGACCGCGATACAGGCCGCCGTGAAGAAGCCGTTGGCGATCCGTCGGCGGGCGACGCGGGTGGGCGACACGGCCATCCCTAGAGCCTCGCCTGATTGCGCAACATCAGCCGCGCCAGGGCCAGGACCGTGAAGGTGATGGCGAACAGAACCAGGCCCAGGGCGATCAGCGAGGCGGTGTGCAGGGGGCTGGTCGCCTCGGTGAATTCGTTGGCGATGGTCGAGGCGATGGTCGAGCCCGAATCGAACAGGCCCTTGGGAAAGGCGTGGGAATTGCCGATGATGAAGGTAACCGCCATGGTCTCGCCCAGGGCCCTCCCCAAGCCCAGCATCACCGCCCCGATCGCGCCGCGCCGCACGTAGGGAAGGGTGACCTTCATCACCACCTCGCCCATGGTCGCGCCCAGGCCGTAGGCGCTCTCGCGCACCTGCGGCGGCACGGTCATCAGAAGTTCGCGCAGGGTGGCGGCCATGAACGGCAGGATCATGATCGCCAGGATGATCGACGCCGCCAATAGGCCCGAACCGTTGGGAATGCCCTGCGTCAGGCTCTCCATCAGCGAACCGGGCGGGGCGGCGGCCATCACCGGCAGTTCGACGTGCTGGGAAAAGAACGGCGCGAAGACGAACAGCCCCCACATGCCGTAGACGATGGAGGGTATGCCGGCCAAAAGCTCCACCGCCGTGCCGATGGTCCGCCGCAAAAAGGCCGGGCACAGTTCGACCAGAAAAAAGGCCACGCCGCCGGCGATCGGCAGGGCGATGATGAGGGCCAGGGCCGAGGTGATCACGGTGCCGGCGATAGGGCCGGCCGCGCCGTAGACCTCCTTGACCGGATCCCAGGTCGAGGTGGTCAGAAACCCGAACCCGAACCGGCTGAGGGCCGGCCACCCGCCGACGATCAGCGAAACGACCACCCCGCCCAGGCTGGCCAGCAAGGCGGTGGCGGCGGTGAAACACACCCCCTCGAACAGCGGCTCCAGCCTTGCGCCGCGCGGGCGGGAGCGGCGGCGGGGAAAATGCGCGGCGAGAGCAGCCGTCATGGACGGCCCCACCCTATCGATAGACCGGCTGGCCGTTCGGTCCTACGATCTTCAGCCACGACTTGCGGACCAGGGCCTTCACGGGATCGGGCAGGGGTACGTAGTCGAGCTGCACCGCCGCCGGGGCGCCGTTCTTGTAGGCCCAGTCGAAGAAGGCCAGGACGGCATGGGCGTTCGCCGCGTTGGTCTGTTTCAGGTGCATCAGAATGAAGGTCGCCCCGGTGATCGGCCACGACTTGGCCCCGGGCTGATCGAGCAGCAGCAGGTAGAAGCCCGGCGCGGCGCCCCATTTGGCCCCGGCGGCGGCGGCGGCGAAGTTTTCCGCCGTCGGCGCGACCCAGCCGCCGGCATGGTTCTGCATGAGGGCGTAGGTCATGTGGTTCTGCTTGGCGTAGGCGTATTCCACATAGCCGATCGCCCCCGGGGTCTGCTTGACCATGGCGGCGACACCGTCATTGCCTTTGCCGCCGACTCCCGCCGGCCAGCTCACCGCGTCGTTGGCGCCCACCTCCTTGGCCCAGTGCGGGGCCTTCAAGGCCAGGTAGCTGGTGAACAGGAAACTGGTGCCCGAACCGTCCGAACGATGGACGACGGTGATCCGCTCATGCGGCAGCCGCGCGCCTGGATTGAGGACCTTGATCGCCGGATCGTCCCAGAAGGTGCGAACGCCGCGGTAGATGTCGGCCAGCACCGCGCCGGTCAGACGGATGCCGCCCGGCGCGATGCCCGGCAGATTGACCACCGGGACCACCCCGCCAACCACGGTGGGGAACTGCATCAGGCCGTTGGCGGCCAGGACGTCGGGCTTGAGCGGCTTGTCCGAGGCGCCGAAATCCACCGTTTTGGCCTCGATCTGCTTGATCCCGCCGCCCGAGCCGATCGCCTGATAGTTCAGCAAAAGCCCGGACTGCGCCGTATAGGTCTCGGCCCACTTGGCGTAGACCGGAGCGGGGAAGGTGGCGCCCGCCCCCGAAATGGTGGCGGCCACGGCGGTCGAGCACGCCACGGCGGCGGCCACGCCGGCGCAGGCCGCGAGGATCGTCTTCAACATCGGTGGTCTCCGAAAATCGAGCGCCGGAATCGAATATCGACACCATCGCTCTTTGGGGTTTGCTCTAGTCGGGGTCGTTATCGGTTTTGTGACGGTCCGGGCGCTTCCTAGAAGTTCACCTGGCTGAACAGGCCGATTTCGTCATAGGTTCCCTTGGGCGTGCCGCCGATCAGCGGGAGACCACCGATGGGTCCGTTGGAGGTGCTGAGCAGGCCGTTGAGGACACTGTCGCGTTTGTAGACCAGGGCGAAGTCGAGGGGCTTGATGGGCTTGTAGGAGACGCCGACGTTGAAATAGTTGTCGTGGAACGACGGCGTGG
>JBDTIW010000181.1:0-9052 GCA_039936215.1 Caulobacteraceae bacterium
GGTGGTGATCGAACACAACCTCGACGTGGTCAAGACCGCCGACTGGATCGTCGATTTCGGCCCCGAGGGCGGCGACGGCGGCGGCGAGATCGTCGCCGTGGGCTCGCCCGAACAGGTGGCGGCCAATGGGGCGAGCTGGACGGGCCGCTATCTCAAAGAGGTGCTCCGCCGCCACCGCGACCGCGCCGCCCCGGTCAAGCGGACCAGGGCGCGCGCCGAGGCGTGAGGGCCTAACCCCAGGGCCGCGCGGTGATCGCCCGGTAGACGTGGGCCTGGCAGGCCGAGACCACGGTGGAAAGGACCACGAAGAGCGCCGCCGTGAACAGGGCGGGCACGACCACCAGGGCCAGGAGCAGGGCGCGCTTCAGCAGGTCGGCCCCGTGGGGTGCGCCGATGGCGGCGGCGACCGCGCTAAATATTACTAAGAGGACGCCGAGCGCCAGGAAACAGCCGACGACCTCAATGAGGACGATGAGGTAGCTGACCAGCAATCGCCAGAAATAGCCTCGCGTCAGCCGCCAGTAGCCGACGACGTGAAACCGGCCCTCTGCGAAGGTGTGGACGGCGGTGAGGGACAGGCGCACGGCGATCCAGATTTCGAGGCAGACGGTGGCGATGGCCCCGGCGTCGATGGTCAGATGGCCGAACCCCGGAAAGAGGCCGAACACCGGCCTGATCAGGAAGAACAGAACCAGGGCCGGCACGCCGCCAAATACGATCACCAGGGCGACGCCGGCCGCCGTGACGACCGCCAGACGGGCTTCGTCGGGGCCGAATTTGAACAGGTGCCAGCCGTGTTCCTGAGGTCGGATCACGGCGCGAAAAACCGTGGCCGTGTTCAATATCCACAGCACCAGGAGCGCGGTCACCGAAAACGGCCAGAAGGGTCCAAACCGGCGAACCAGTCCGAGCAGGCCCTTGGCCGCCACATGCGAGCCGCCCCCGGCCTCCATGGTGACGGCCGCCAGAACGCCGACGCCCACCAGGGCCAGCACCCAGACGGCGATCCAACTCAGGACCGCCTTGGGCTCGCGGCGCATGACCGCGAAGCCCTCGGACGCCGCGCCAAGCACGAAACGCGCAAACGGCCAGGGCTGGAGGCGTGGAACGACGGTCATGGCGACGGCGGGCTCGCGGGCGACGGTGGATCGGGTCGGCGATACAGATAGCTCATGAGTCCGGCGTCCAGGGGAAGCCAGAGACCCGCCACGACAAGCCCCTTGGCGAGGGCGACCGCGACGATGATCGCCCAGGATGTCGCCGGCGCGATAGGGGCGAAATGGGATAGCGCTAACAGCAACAACATGGGCCCAACGCTGATCAGAGCCCAGGCCGCCGTGATCGGCCACGCCGTGCCTCGGGTGATCGGCCAAGTGCTCAGCACCTGGACCCGGCCCCGCGCCACGCTGGCCGCCGGAGCCAGGCAGATTCGCATCCTGGCCCAGACCAGGGCGGCGGCGCCGGCCACGGCCACGGCGCCGACCGCGAACCGTCCGCGCCCGTCCACCGCCCTCGCCCAGGTTGCCGGCTCGGCGGCGGCAAAGCCGTTTCCCGCCGAAGCGACGGCGTAGGCGCTGGCGATGAGGGCGGTGAACGCCAACAGTCCCAGAATGAAGAGGAAGATCGCGGTCAGCAGCCAGACCGCCAGCAGGCGCCCCTCGGCCCGCCCCCATTGCAGGCCACCCGGTTCGATGCCCGGTCGCGCCAGAGCCAGTCGATAGAGGGCGCTCTGGGCGATGATGGCTGCGAGCAACGCCGCGCCGAGCCAGACCGCTTGCCAGGCAGGCGTCGCACCCCAGCGCACACCGAGCAGAAAGGCGCCGACTCCGACCCCGGCCAGGCTCAGCGCCACCCCCGCCCCGCGCCACGCCGCCACCAAGAATCCAACGGCGGCGCGCACGCCGCCGAGCATCAACGCCAGCGCCGGCATGGTTTGGATCAGGCGACGGCTGGCGCGGCTGGCGGCGGCGTCGTCAGATCGAGATAGGCCCGTGCCCATGGCGCGCCTCCGATGGCGTGCAGGCATCCGAAGAACGGCGTCAAGACGGCGGCGGCCAGGACCAGGACGGGCGCGATTCCGACCAAGACAGCGGAAGGGGGCCGTTTGAAATAAGCGGATAGATTGTCCAACCCGCCGGCGGCCGACCCCAGAATGCCGGCGCCGGCGAGCGCCAGGAGGCCAAACACCACCGCCTCGGCAATCAGCACGATGGCGAAAAGGCAGATCGCCAGAACGAACAGGACTCCGGCGTGACCTTTGGTCAGGGTCCAGGATTCGAACAGGTGGAACTTGCCATCGGCGACCATCATCGGGCCGACCATCGAGAACCTCAGACCAATCCAGGTGACCGCGACCGTTGCGGAGATCACCGCCAGAACGCCGAGAATCGCCGCCGCAACCCCGGCGTGCATGACGGCCAGACCGCCAACGAGAAGGGCCACCACAAGGGTCACGATCAGCGCGGCGACGACAAAGACGATGTAGGCGGCGATCGCCAAGACGAAGAGCAGCAACTCGGGCGGACCCACGCGCAGATAGCCGAACCGTGCCTGTTCCGGATGCAGGATGGTGCGGAAGACGGCGCAATAGATCACCACGCCGGTGAACGCGCCCGCGAAGCTCATGAGAAAGGACCACCCCTGCATGGCGATCATCCCCGGCATCATGGCGTTCATCGTCTGTGGGGAGAGGTCGGCGCCAGGCCGCGCCGCAGCGGCGAGCTGCGTAAGCAGTTGAAGGTAAAACGGCCCATAGACTCCAAACGACGCCGCCATCAGGACGGCATAGACCAACCCCCACAGCAGCGCGGCGACCGGCCGGCGACGGATCAGTCCGAAACCAGAGCCCAACGCCGCGTCGATGGCAATTCGCGCCATATGATTCGCCCCTTTCAAACAGCCCTGGCACAGCATAGCCACACTCCCATCCCACGCGCCACTTCCGTGTCGCTGTCGTCGCGCGTATGACCCCTGGCCATGTCGGACGACCCCATCCACATCATCGGCGGCGGCCTGGCCGGCTGCGAGGCGGCTTGGCAGGCGGCTCAGGCCGGCGCGGCGGTCGTCCTGCACGAGATGCGACCCCTGACCGGCACCGCCGCCCACCAGAGCGACGCCCTGGCCGAACTGGTGTGCTCCAATTCCTTCCGCTCCGACGATTGGGAATACAACGCCGTGGGCCTGCTGCATGCCGAGATGCGGCGGCTGGGCTCGCTGATCATGGCCTGCGGCGACGCCCGCCAGACCCCGGCCGGTGGGGCCCTGGCGGTGGACCGCGTGGGCTTCGCGACCGAGGTGACGCGGCGGATCGCGGGCCACCCCCGGATCGCCGTCGAGCGCCGCGAGATCGCCGGCGCGCCGCCGGCCGATTGGCAAAACGTCATCGTCGCCACCGGCCCGCTCACCTCCCCGGCCCTGTCGGCGGCGATCCTCAGTCTGACCGGCGAGGACGCGCTGTCGTTCTTCGACGCCATCGCCCCCATCGTCCACCTTGAGACCATCGACATGGGCGTGGCCTGGAAGCAGTCGCGCTACGACAAGCAGGGCCCGGCCGGCGAGGCGGCCGCCTACATCAACTGTCCCCTCACCCGCGACCAGTACGAAGCCTTCATCGACGCCCTGCTGGCCGGTCCTAAAACCGAGTTCAAGGATTGGGAGCATGTGCCCTATTTCGACGGTTGCCTGCCCATCGAGGTGATGGCCGAGCGTGGGCGGGAAACCCCGCGCCATGGGCCGATGAAGCCGGTGGGCCTGACCAATCCGCACCGGCCGGACGAAAAGCCTCATGCCGTGGTCCAGCTTCGCCAGGACAACGCCCTGGGAACCCTGTGGAACATGGTCGGCTTCCAGACCAAGCTGAAGCACGCCGCGCAGACAGAGGTGTTCCGGACCGTTCCGGGCCTGGAGAGGGCGGTGTTCGCCCGCCTGGGCGGCCTGCACCGCAACACCTTCCTCAACAGTCCGCGCCTGCTCGACGATCGCCTGCGCCTCAAGGCCGAGCCGCGCCTGCGCTTCGCGGGCCAGATCACCGGCGTGGAGGGTTATGTAGAGAGCGCCGCCATCGGTCTCATCGCCGGCCGCCTGGCCGCCGCCGAGCGGGTGAGCCGCACCCTGGCCCTGCCGCCGCCCACCACGGCTCTGGGCGCTTTGATCGGCCACATCACCGGCGGCCACTTGGAGACCGGCGCGCGCTCGTTCCAGCCGATGAACATCAACTACGGCCTGCTGCCGCCCATGGAGGCGCCCCGGCGAAGCGAGGATGGGCGTCCCTTCAAACATGGCGAGCGGGGACGGGCGAAGAAACGCGCCATGAGCGTCCGGGCGCTCGCCGATCTGGAGGCGTGGCTGGAAGGCTCAGAGGATCCCGCGCGCCACCGCCCAGATCAGGCGCAGTCGGGTCTCGAGCGCCGGGCGCGGGCCTGAGGAAGGTCGGGCGCGGGCCAGGGTCGCGCAGGCGACGGCCGGGAAGGCGGCGGCGCTCAAGGCGCGGGCGGCCCGGGACGCGACGGTCAGGCTTTCTTTGATCAAACGGTCGATATCGCCGCCGACGAGGCCGGCACGGCGGAGCAGGATCAGGCCCCAGACGCGGCCGGCGGGGGCGGCGGTCTCGGGTGGGGCGGCGGCATCGAGAATAAGCGCCGCCAGCACGGCCATTGAACCACCGACCCCATCGGCCCATTGCAGCGCTTCGTCTGCATTGAGAGCGGCTTTGTCCAAGACCGCGATACGCGCCTCGATCATCGCTTCGAGCGGCTCGCGCGGCAAGTTGTAGCGGGCCACGACATCGGCCAGGGCGCGAGCGACGGGATGGAACCGGACAGGGCCGCCGGCAAAGAGCTCGTCCAGAACCTCGCGCCACCAAGTCAGGCGAATCTCGGCCAGGAGGGCGTTGGAGGCCAGCCGCCGGACCCGCGTCAGTTCGTGGTCGAAGGCGTAGAGGGCGACAATATAGGCCCGCCGGTCGCGATCGGCGATGAACCGGCTGGCCAGCCAGCGGTCGGGATCGGCCCGGCGGACGACCGCGTCGAGATCGTCCGCCAAACGGCGGCTAGCCGTAGAGAGTCTGGTACATGGCCATCGAGGTCAGCATGGGCAGCGACAGCAGCACGTTGATGCGCGAGGCCAGGGTGGCCGTCCTGGCCGCCTTGGCCTTGGCGTCGGCATCGGCCTCCTTGATGCCGAGCGCGATCTTCTGGTTGGGCCAGATCACCCCCCACACGTTGAGAAACATGACGATCGCCAGCCACACGCCGATGCCCATCAGGGTGAAACCGCGGTCGGCCTCGGTAAACCCACCGGCGAAGCCGAGGCTAAGCACCCCCTCGGCGTAGTCCTTACCCCGCGAGGCGGCGATACACAGGCCCGCCAGCACCGTGAACAGCGCCGACCAGCGGAACCAGAACAAGGCCTCCGGCGTGATGTATTTGGAGATGGCCGGTTTCAGTTCAGCGGGGATGTCCGGCATTTTCCGCGTCTGCACGAAGTTGAAATAGTACAGAAGGCCGATCCATAGGATGCCGAAGAAAACATGCATCCAGCGGAACACCGCCTGCCAATAGGACCCATCCATGCCGTGCGGGCTGTGGGAAAAGGCCCAGATCATGATCAGCGCCAGCACGAAGCTGACAATCATGGTGTTTCGGAAATTCAGCAGCAGACCGGACATCCTTCAACCCCCTTCGCGAGTCGTGGTCAGGGCCTAGGCATAACGCGTTTCGGCGGAGGCGAAAAGCGGTCGTCGCCCTCACACCGCGATCAGGGCCGTGGCGAAGCGGCGGCCTTCGGAGGCGAGGACGTTGTGGGTGCGGGCGGCCGCTTCGCTGGACATGAACTCAAGGCCGAGCCCCGCCGCCCTGAGGGCGTCGCGCACGGCGCGCGGCGGCAGGGACTGCGCCGCGCCCGTCCCCAGCAGCACGAACTCCGACACCGGCGGCCCGGCCGCGATCACATCGGCGAAATCGGCGGCCGAAAGATCGTCGACGGCGCGCGGGCGCCAGTCCATAAGCTGGTCGTCGAGGATCAGCAGCGAGCTCGGCCGCCACACCCCCGAGACGCGAAACCCGCCCCCGCCGAAGGCGTCGATGGAGGGCGGCCGGCGCACCTGACTCTTACGGCCGCGCCGGTTGGGGGGCGATGGGCGTGGCCGCCTCGTCGTCCTTCTTGGCTCCCCACAGAAGGATGATCGGCGAGGCGACATAGATCGACGAATAGGTGCCGATGACGATGCCGAATAAGAGGACGATAGAGAGGGGCCGCAGGGACTCGCCGCCGAACACGGCCAAGCCCGAGAGGGCCAGCAGGGCCGTGACCCCGGTGATCACGGTGCGCGAGAGGGTCTCGTTGACCGACAGATCGATGAGGTCCCGCAAGGGCATGCGTTTGTATTTGCGTCGGTTCTCGCGCAATCGGTCGAACACCACCACGGTGTCGTTCATGGAATAGCCGATGATGGTCAAGAGGGCGGCGATCAGGTTGAGGCTGAATTCGAGGCGAAGCAGCAGGATCAGGCCGAACGACAGGGTGAGGTCGTGGAACAAGGCCACCACCGCCCCCAGGCCGAACTGCAGCTCGAACCGGAACCAGATGTAGAGCAGCATCAGGCCGACGGCGGCCAGGAGGGCGCCGACGCCCTTGATCTTCAATTCGCCGGAGACCTCCGGCCCGACCACGTCGGTTCGCGAATAGGACACCTCGCCCAGGGCGCGGGTCACGGCGGCCTTGACGCGGGTGACGACCACGCCCGGCGCCTGGCCGGCCGGGGTCTGGAAGCGCACCACCGCGTCGTTGGGGCGCCCGAAGGTCTGCACCTGCACGTCGCCCAGATTGAGGCCGGTCAGGGCGCCGCGCACCTTGCCCAGATCGACCGGCTTGGCCCCGGTGTTTAGCTCCAGCACCGTGCCGCCCTTGAAATCGATGCCAAGGTTGAGGCCGGGATAGAAGAATCCGATCACGGTGGCGATCACCGCGATGATCGACAGGGTGGCGAACAGGCGGGCCAGGCTGACGAAGGGAAACTTCGTGTCGTGGGGAATGAGCTTGATCAGGGGCCACATGCGCATCGGTCGGTCCTAGCTGATCGGCAAGGTCTTGGGGCGGAAGGCGCGGAACCACCAGCCGATCAGCACCTGGGTTATCAGGACGGCGGTGAACACCGAGGTGAAGACGCCGATCAGCAGGGTCAGGGCGAAGCCCTTCACCGGACCGGCTCCCAGGTTGAACATGATGACGGCGGCCACCACCGTGGTGGCGTTGGCGTCGATGATGGTGGTCAGCGCCCGCTTGAAGCCGGCGTCGGCGGCGCTCATCGGCGGGCGACCGCCGCGCACCTCGTCGCGCATGCGCTCGTAGATCAGCACATTGGCGTCCACCGCGACGGCCAGGGTGAGCACCAGGCCGGCGACACCAGGCAGGGTCAGGGTGGCGTGGAAGAGGCTCATGGCCCCCACAATCATCAGGCCGTTGACCACCAGGGCGGCGGCCGCGAAGCCGCCGAACAGGCCATAGGCCAGGACGATGAAGGCGAAGATCAGCCCCGCCCCGATGAGGATCGACAGCTCACCGGCCTTGACCGCGTCGGCTCCCAGTTCGGCGCCGACCGTATGTTGCTCCACCACGTTGAGGGGGGCCGGCAGGGCGCCCGACTTGAGCAAAAGAGCCAGATCGTGCGCCGACTCCTCGGTGAAGTGGCCGGTGATTTCCCCGCTGCCGCCGGTGATCGCCGAGCGGATGACCGGGGCCGAGATCACCCGCTTGTCGAGCACGATGGCGAAATTCTTGCCGATGTTCTGGGTGGACACCTCGGCGAACCGGCGCGTGCCCTGGCCGTTGAAGCTGAAGGCCACCGAGGGCTGGTTGTTCTCGTCGTGGCTGCCGCTGGCACCGGTCAGCATCTCGCCGGTGACCACCGAACGCTTCTTGAGCACATAGGAGGGCGCGAAGCCGTCGTCGCTGGGCAGCGTCTCGTCGTCGGGAGGGATACCCCCGGCCGCGATCTCCTCGGGGGTCACCGCCGAATCGACCATCTGGAAGGTGAGCTTGGCGGTCTTGCCGATGATCGCCTTGAGCTTTTCCGGATCGCTCTCGCCCGGCGCCTCGATGACGATACGCGCCGTCCCCTGCCGGGTGATGAGGGGCTCCTTGGCCCCCAAGGCGTCGATGCGCTTGCGGATGATTTCGATGGAACGGGTCACCGCGTCGGCGGCGGCGGCGTTGGCGGCTTGGGCCACATAGGCCACCTCGATGTGCTGGTCCGGCCTCATCTGGACGGTGACGTCGCGACCGCCGCTCAGCATCCGCTCGCCCAGCGAATCGTTGAGCCGCTTGAAGGCGGCCTGAACCTGAGTCGGATCGGTGATCCGTACGGCGATGGTGTCGCCGGTCACGCCAAGGCCGGTGAAGGCGATCTGATCGGCGCCCTGGTCGCCGTGCAGGCGGGTGCGGATATCCTCGGTGAGGTTGGTCAGCCGTTCCTTCTTCAAGGCCGCCGTATCGACTTCCATGAGCAGATAAGAGCCGCCCTGGAGATCAAGGCCCAGCGACAGCCGCTGATGCGGCATCCAGGCCGGCAGGGCCGCCACCGCGCCGGGCGGCAGCAGATTGGGCAGGGTGAAGATCAGGCCGAACAGCAGCGAGAAAAGGACCAGGCCGATCTTCCAGCGGGTGAGCGCGAGCATTGGGTGTTCGTGGACGCCGGCGGACTAGGACTTGGCGTCGTTGGCCGGCGCCGGCTCGCCGCGCGCCCGCACCTCGGCGACCATGGCCTTGACCACCTTGACAGTCACGTTCTGGGCCACCTCGACGCCCACCTCCTTGTCCTCCACCCGCACCACCTTGCCGATCAGGCCGCTGGACAGGACCACCGTATCGCCGCGCTTGATCGATTCGACGCGGGCGGCGTGCTCGCGGGCGCGGCGCTGCTGGGGCCGAATGATCATGAAGTAGAACATGACCGCGATGGCGCCCAGGAGGATGAACTGCTGGCCCGGACCGGCCAGAAAGCCTCCAAGGCCGCCGGCGGGCGCGGCGACAACGGCGAGAACCAGGGCGTGCGTGG
>JBDTIW010000182.1:0-5674 GCA_039936215.1 Caulobacteraceae bacterium
GGGTGGGCTTGCCAGGTGTCACGGGCGACGCTGGCCGCGGCGGCGGGGTGGGCGCCGAGAGCGGCGGCGGCGGCGATGAACTGGTGGGCCGCCGAGGCGGCGGTGGGGTCGACCACCGTGGTCCCGCCATGACCGTCGCTGCTAACTTTGAAGTGCGAACTCAGATAGTTGCCCTTCAGTTTGATATGGGCCGTGTGGAATCCGTCGGTGACGGTCAGCGTGCCGGTCGTGGCCGTGCCGCTGTAGGTCGCTTTGGTCGAGCCGCCAAAGGCGATGTCCCGCAGGTCGAGGGCCGTTCCGCCGCCATGGGAGAAGTTGATGACGGTTCCAGCATAGCTTTGCGAGCGGGCCAGTTCCAGGACGCCCGACCCTCCGCCGAACACGGCGTTTTCGGCGAAGGTGGACGCGAAATAGAGCGTCCCGGCGGCGATCACCGCCGAGCCGGTCCCGGTGACCTCGCCGTTCACCGTCACGCTCCCGCTATGGACCTCCAGAACGCCGGTGTTGTTCACCGCCCCGGCGATGGTCACCACGCCCCCGCTCTGGCTGGTGATCAGGCCGGCGTTGGTGATCGCATTGGAGCCGGTGTTGATGGTGAGGCCGACGGACTGGTTGCCGACGATGATCCCGGCCGCGTCGTTGACCAGGTTCAGGGTTCCGTTGCCCAATTGGCCGGCGCCGGAGATGCGGTTATCGACATTGGTCAGGGTCGTCCCGCTGCTCACCCCATAGATGCGGTTGACCGTGATCTGGGTGAGATTGACTTGGCCGCCGCCGGTCAGGGTCGCGCCGCCCGCCCCGACGATGAGGTCGGTGATGTCGGGGTGGGGGATGGTGGAGGACACCAGAAGCTTGCCGGTGTTGTCGATCGATCCATCGATGGTGAGGTTGTCGCCATGGTGGATAATGACGTCGCCGATGATGGTCAGGGCCGACGCGCGGCCGTCGAGCACGCCGCCGCGGGAATTGGTGAGGACAAGGCCGAGCCCCACCGATTCCACTGTGCCGCCGACGATATCGACGGTCTGCAAGGAGATCCGCCCGCCGTTGGCCTCGACCACGCCGCCGGCGTTGTCGATGGTGCGGGTGAGGATGAGGGAGCCATGGGTGGTGGACTCGATGAGGCCGGTGTTGGTGGTGATCGTCGCCGCGACGACCAGGTCGGTGGACTGATTGGCGTCGATCACCCCGGCGGCCTGATTGATCAGGGCGCTGGGCTCGATGGCCCCCGAACCAGAGATGGTGTTGTTGACGTTGGTCAGGGTGGAGCCGTTGATGATGTTCAGCCGCTCATTGCTCAAGGTCACATGGCCGCCGCCGGTGAGGACGCCGCCATTTTTGTCCACGGTCAGATACGTGGTCTGGTCGGCGTCGAGGAGGCCGAGCAGGTGCGGCTGGCCGTTGAGGACGATGGTCCCGGTGTTGTTGAACGTGCCGCCGAATTGGAGCCTGGCTGAGGCGCCGAGCAAGGCGCCCAGGACGGGGACGACGAAGACGGCGTCCTGGATGACGATCTTGCCGGCATTGGCGCCGCCGCCGGCGCCGTTGACGGCGATGAGGGTGGTGTCGCCGGCCAGCAGGTCGAGCACGTCGATGTCGCCGACGATCTGCAGGGTGGCGTTGGAACTGGTCTGGATGCCGCCGACCGTCTGGGTCCCGCCTAGCGGCAGGCCCAGCACGCCCGACTGCAAGACCACGGTATAGGTCCCGGCGGCGTCGATGACCGCATTGTCGGCCGCCCCGGGCGCCGTATTGGTGCTCCAGTGTAGCGGATCCTGGAAGAAGCCATTGACGCCGAGCGTCCAATGAATGTTAGCCATAACCTCGTCTCTCCCTGGTCCATGTCGCCTTTCCCTCAAGGCCGTGATCGCGCCTAAAAAAGCTGCGGTCGCCAGAAGAAAGCGCCGTGGCTCAGTTTGGTTTCAAAAGGCGCCCGGCGGTGGGGAAATAGGTCTTCGGCTGGCTATGGCGGTGACGGAGGGATTCGAACCCTCGGTACGGCTTTACACCGTACAACGGTTTAGCAAACCGCCGCCTTCAGCCACTCGGCCACGTCACCTTCGCAGGGGGCGTCCGATAGCCTGTCCCACCGGGCGTGGCAATCTTCGGTGGATTCAAGCGTCAGGCGCTCGACAGCCACTGGCGGGCGGCGCGCTGGGCCTCGGCGACATCGGCCGGATCCATTTCGCCGCTGATCTCCTTGCGGTAGATCTTGGCTTCCACCGATCCCCGCAAGGCGGCCAGGTTGAAGAGCATGTGGGCGCTCACATAGTCCAGCGGCGCCCCACCCTGGCCGGTGGAATAGTAGAGGCCGAGGCGGAAAAGCTCGTCGCCCGAAGCGCCGGGAGGCGGCGCCGGGGGGCGGGCCTGGAGCGTGGTTTCGCACAGCATCGGCGATCCCTTCCCTCAATTGGGCGAAGCCGCGCCGTCTAAGGTCGCGGCGCGGCGCCGCCATGGTCGAATCGGCATGGAAGGCGATGGATGGTGAACGAAGCCTTAACGGGTGAGTGCGGCGCGGAACGCCTTGGCCGATCACCGCGCCCGCTGGCCGAACAGGATCTTGCGCGCCGCCTCCGCCTCGGCGCTGGTTTGCTGAAGAACGCTCCCGCGCACCCCCTCGGCCTTGGCCATGGCCCGCTGGATCGCCTCTCGGGCCCCGATCCGCTCGTGCCAGGCCATCAGATGGGGAAATTCCCCCAGGGGGATCGCCGCGTTGGTCCGGCCGATCACCCACGGCCAGCAGATCATGTCGGCGATGGAATAGTCGCCGACGAGGAAATCGCGCCCATCGAGCCGTGTGTTCATGACTCCGTAGAGCCGATGAATCTCATTGGTGTAGCGGATCGCGCCGTAGGCCACGTGACGCTGGTCGCGCAGGAAGCTGGGAGCATAGTTGCGGAAGTGATTGGCTTGGCCGGCCATGGGACCCAGGCCCCCCATCTGCCAGAACACCCACTCGTCCACACCCGTGCGGGCGCGCTCGTCGGCGGGATAGAAGAGGCCGGTCTTGCGGCCGAGGTATTGCAGGATGGCGCCCGACTCGAAGACCGAGATCGGCGCCCCGCCCGGACCGTCCGGATCGACGATGGCCGGCATGCGGCCATTGGGCGCGATGGCCAGGAATTCCGCCGTGAACTGATCCCCCCGCCCGATGTTCACCGGCTTGATCTGGTAGGGAAGGTCCATCTCCTCGCAAGCGATGGTCACCTTGTGGCCATTGGGGGTGGGCCAGTAGTAGAGGTCGATGGGGGCGGTCATTGGGGTGGATCCAATCTAGCGCGCAATATCGCGTTGACGGCGGCGGGGTTGGCCTTGCCTTGCGTCTCGCGCATGACTTGGCCGACGAACCAGCCGAGGGCCTGGGGGCGGGTCTTGACGGCGTCCGTCTGGCCGGGATTGGCGGCGATGAGGGTGTCGATCATTGCTTCGAGGGCGCCGGCGTCGGAGACCTGGGTAAGGCCGCGGGCCTCGACGATGTGGGCCGGCGTCCCCTCCCCGGCCCACATATGGTCGAAGACTTCCTTGGCGATACGGGAGGAAATGACGCCGTCCTTGAGCAGCTTCACCAATCCCCCCACATCCTCCGGCGCGATGGGGCTGGCGTCGATATCCAGGCCGTCCCTGGCCAGGCGGGCGAGCAGTTCGTTGGTGGTGAAATTGGCCACCAGCTTGGCGTCCCGCCCCGCCGCAGCGCGCTCGAAATAGTCGGCTCGGGCTGCCTCGATGGCCAGCACTCCGGCGTCGTAGCGGGTCAGGCCGTACTGGCTCATCAGCCGGGCCCGCTTGGCGTCGGGCAGTTCCGGCAAGGTCGCCTCGATGGACTTCACCCAGGCCGGATCGAGCTCCAGAGGCAGCAGGTCGGGATCGGGGAAGTAGCGATAGTCGTGCGCTTCCTCCTTAGAGCGCATGGAGCGGGTCTCGCCCTTGACCGGATCGAACAGGCGGGTTTCCTGGCGGATGGACCCGCCGTCCTCCAGAATGGCGATCTGGCGGCGCGCCTCGTGCTCGATGGCCTGCTGGATATAGCGGTAGGAATTGACGTTCTTGATCTCACAGCGCGTGCCGAGGGGGCCGCCCGGCCGGCGCACCGAGACGTTGACGTCGGCGCGCAGATTGCCTTTTTCCATGTCGCCGTCGCAACTGCCCAGATAGATCAGGATGGCGCGCACCTTCTTGACATAGGCGGCGGCCTCCTCGGCCGAGCGCATGTCGGGATGGGAGACGATCTCCATCAGGGCGGTCCCGGCCCGGTTGAGATCGACCAGGGTGGCGCCCGGATCCAGGTCGTGGATGGACTTGCCGGCGTCCTGTTCCAGGTGCAGCCGCTCGATACGCACGGTGAAGGCCGAGCCGTCGTCGCGCTCCACCTCGACCACGCCCTCGCCGACGATGGGGTCCTTGTACTGGCTGATCTGATAGCCCTGCGGCAGGTCGGGGTAGAAGTAGTTTTTGCGGTCGAAGCGCGACCAAAGGTTGATCTGGGCCTTGAGGCCCAGGCCCGTGCGCACCGCCTGTTCCACGCAATGGCGGTTGATCACCGGCAGCATGCCGGGCATGGCGGCGTCGACCATGGCGACCTGCTCATTGGGACCGGCCCCGAAGCCCACCGCGGCGCCAGAGAACAGCTTGGCCTTGGAGGCCACCTGGGCGTGGATCTCGAGGCCGAGGACGATTTCCCACGGGCCGGTGCGCCCTTCGATCAGTTTGGATTGAGCTTGGCTCATGGGCGATTCATATAGCGGCGCGACGCAAAGCGCGCTGGACAAATCGGCGAATTTCATTCCCATTGCCGGCGGGGCGATCATCAGAAGGACTTTTCATGCGCTTGATCCTTGCCGGCCTGGCCGGCCTTTCCCTGTCCCTGGCGGCGAGCGCCGGCATGGCCCAGACCAGCCCGGCCCCCGCCGCGGCCCCCGCTCCGGCGGCCCCCCCGCCGGCCAAGGCGTCGGTGGACAGCACCACCATCGCCGACCTGATGGCCAATCCGGCCACCATGGCGGTGCTGAAAAAGGATCTTCCCGAGCTGCTGTCCGATCCGCGCATCGAACAGGCCAAGGGCATGACCCTCAAGGAAGTGGAGCCCTATTCCGAAGGCAAGATCGACGACGCCAAGCTGGCCGACGTCCAGAAGGACCTGGACGCGGCGAAGGGGCCGTAAGGGGCCGACGGGCGTCCGGCCGCTACCACCACCGCTCCGGCTTGGCCCGGAACGCCGCCGCCTTTTCCAGCACGCCGGCGATGGAGAACATCGTGCCTTCGTCGAGGGGGCGGGCGATGACCTGCAGGCCGAGCGGCAGGCCGGCGGCGTCGAGGCCCCCGGGGACGCTCATGGCCGGCAGGCCGGTCAGGTTCACGGTGACGGTGAAGATGTCGTTGAGATACATGGCGATGGGGTCGGCGGCGTTGTCGCCGAGGCCAAAGGCGGCCGAGGGGGCGGTGGGAGTGAGCAGGGCGTCGACCTTGTCGAAGGCGGCGGTGAAGTCGTCGGCGATGCGGCGGCGGACCTTGAGGGCCTTGATGTAATAGGCGTCGTAGTAGCCGGCCGAGAGGACATAGGTCCCGATCAGCACCCGCCGCTTGACCTCTTCGCCGAAGCCGGCGGCGCGGGTGAGTTCGTAGGTCTCGTTCAGGGTCCGCCCCTCGACGCGGGCGCCGTAGCGCATGCCGTCGTAGC
>JBDTIW010000183.1:0-11555 GCA_039936215.1 Caulobacteraceae bacterium
TCAACCAGTCGCCGATCACCGGCGCCTTCATCAACAGCGACGACACCGCCCTCACCACCAACGTGTTCACCCTCGACCCTCGCCTGATCGGGGCGAGCATCACCAAGAGGTTTTAGGGCGATGCCGAACGCTCGAACCCGCCAAGACATCGCAAAAAGATTCCCCTGCCGCGAACCTGGAGCGTGTATAGGACAGGGGTTTTCATCGCTCCGCCAACCGGCGCATCGTCGCCAACCAACCAAGGATCAAACGTCATGAAATCCGCCATCGTTCTGGCCGCCATCGGCCTCACCACGCTCGGCTTCGCCAGCTCGGCCAACGCCTTCAAGTTCAGCCCGCCGAACACCAAGTTCAGCGGCACGGGCCCGACCTCGGCCACCAAGGGCGGCGTTACCCTGAGCTGCACGGGGACGCTCAAGGGTAGCACCAACGCCAAGGGCATCGGCAAGGTCACCGGCGGCAGCTTCACCGGCGCCCTCGGCTGCTCCTCGGTGGGCCTCACCGGCCTGCCGTGGCCGATGAAGGCGACCAGCGCCACCACGGGCACCGTCTCAAAAGTGACCTTCACCTCGCCGATTGGCAGCTGCGGGCCGGGCACCCTGCCGGTCCACCTCAGCGGCGGCGTGATCAGCTTCAACTTCCTGCTCAACCCGGGCGCCTGCCAGATCACCGGCTCGCTCACCACCCATCCGACGATCTCCATCGTTCCCTGATCGTCGCCTGACGCTGTAACGCGTTCCGACGGCGGCCCAGCGCCGCCGTCGGCTTTTTTAGGGCTATATTTTTGCGGCTTCGGCGCGGCGTCCGGCCACGCCCCCACCCTTCAACCCCTCACGACGACGGCCCGCCCGCGTCCGCGCTCGCCGTCGGGCTGATCGACCACACCACGGTGTCTCCCGCCTTCAGCCCCGACAGGATTTCGACCCCGTCGGGCGCCACCTGGCCGATGCGGACGGGCGCGCGGCGCGTTCCGCCGCCGCGCTTGACCGTCAGCCAGGTATCGGGCGCCTCGCCCTGGACGGCCGCCGGCGGGACGACCAGGGCGGCCGGGTTGCGATAGAGATCGACCGTCACATTGGCGGTCATGCCGATGCGGATGACCACCGCCTGTGCGCCCGTCAGGTCGTTGAGGCGCGCGCCGGCGGCGAAGCTGACCGCCGCGCCGGCGCCGGCCGGGGACGGCGTCGCCTCCCGCGCCACCGACGTCACCGTGCCTTGCAGGCTCATCCCCTCGAAGCCGGGACCGGTGACGCTCACCCGCTGGCCGGGCCGCACCCGATTGGCGTCCGCCTCGCTGAGCTGGAAGGCGACGCCGAGACCACCCGGCCTGGCGATCGCCGCGATCAGCTGGCCCTTGGTCAAGGGCAGGCCGGGGTGAAGCGACGGGCCGGCGGTGTCGGGCTTGTCGCCGGCCGGGTGGACGATCACCCCGGCGACCGGGGCGCGCACGGTCGCCCCGGCGCGCTGGGCGTCGGCCTGGGCCAGGCGGGCGCGGGCGGCGGCGAGGTCGATCTGCGCCACCCGCCGGCTGGCCCCCGAGCCGCGCTTTTGCGCTTCCGCCACCTCCTGGCGCGCCGCCGCCAGGGCCCCCTCCTGGCCACGCTGCTGCTGAAGAAGGCCGTCGTATTCATCGCGGGCGACCAGGCCGCGGTCGAGGAGGGCCTTGGTCTCCACGGCCTTGCGCCGAGTGTCGGCGAGGTCGAACGCCGCGCTCGCTTCGGCCCGCCGCGCCTGCGACATCTCCGGGCCGCTGGCCCACGAGGCCATGTCGTCGGCGGCCTGCGAGGCCTTGAGGAATTCCGATTGGGCTTCGTCGCGCCGCTGTTCGACATCGCTGGTGTCGAGGGCGACCAGCGCCTGGCCCAGGCTGACCGGCGCGCCGTATTCGAAGCCGACCGCGGCGACCTTGCCGTCAAAGGGCGCGACGATACTGACCACGTCGCCGGGCGTGATCGCGCCCTGCAGGCTGAGGGTCGAGGCGAAGGGCCGAGGCTGGACGACCACGGACTGCTCGGCGCCGCCGGCCGCGGCCGGGTGGTGAGCCAGTCCGAAACCGACGACCAGGGCGACGACGACCAGCGCCCCGCCGATCAGCGCCACCGGCCGCGATCGCCACGCCGCAAGTTCCCGCAGGCGAAATGCCATGGTTCAATCCCAAAACTTATCGCGACCATATAAGCCACGCGGGTGTCAATAGAGGCTCGGACCTTCGTCCCTCGCGGGAGAAGGTGGCGCGAAGCGCCGGATAAGGGGTTTTCCACGCTCTTTCGGGGTCGCGGTCGCTCCCACGGAGAGGCAGGCGCGGCCCCGTCGGCTTCGCCGAGTGAGTATCTCCCGCATGGGGAGATGGACACCTCTACGAGGACGATGTTCCCACCCTGGACGCCGCGCCACCTCTTCCCCTACTTTCGGGACAATGGCGGACATGGCGTGACACCCACCTTGTATCGGATCGTCTGGACGGCGCTGGTCCTGGTCCTGGCGGTCCCGGCCGGGTGGGCGGCGGCGCGGGTGGCGCGAATCTATGGGCCATCGCCGCCGGCCATCGTCCCCACCATCGCGGCCACCCTGGCGGTGTTCGGCTGGGCGGCGGCGGCGACGCCGGCGGGCCTGGTGCTGGGGCTGAGCCTGGTTCTGGGATGGACCCTGCTCACCCTGGCCCTCGTCGACGCGCGGGCCTTCCGCCTGCCCGACCCTCTCACCCTGCCGCTGCTGGCGGCCGGCCTGGCGGCGGCCTTTCTTCCGCCGGATGCGCCCGTCGTCGACCGTCTGGCCGGCGCCGCCGCCGGCTACGCGGTCCTGGGCATTGTCGGTTGGGCCTTCTGGCGCCTGCGCGGCCAGGAGGGGCTAGGCCTCGGCGACGCCAAGCTGCTGGCCGCCGCCGGCGCCTGGTTGGGCTGGCGGGCCTTGCCGTCGGTGCTGATCCTGGCCTGCCTGCTGGCCTTCGCCTGGGTCGCCGTCCGGGCGGCTGCCAAGGGCCGCGCCTCCCTGCGCGGTCAGGTCGCCTTCGGCGCGCCGCTGTGCCTGGCGACCTGGATCGTGTGGCTCTACGGGCCGCTCACCCTTTGAGGCGCGCGCCTTACTCCACGTAGCGGATCCAATAGGGTTGTTCGGCGGCCCCGGTCAGTTCGACGATCGCCATGCGGTGGGCCTTGGCGCCGCGACCGTCACGGGCGATGGCGCGCACGGTGATGGCGCGGCCGATCAGGTTGACGTCAGGGGCGATCTCTTCGACCGGCCGCTCTTCATCCACCGCGCCCTGCTGCGCCAACTCGTCGGTCGTCACGCCCTCCTGCGCGCTCATGGTGGCCTTGGCCAGCGCGCCGGCGTTGTCGGACACGAACGGGCCGCTCTCCTCGAAGAATACCGTCACCGCCGGCGCGATGCGCTCGAAGAGGGAGGCGTCCATGTCCTTGAGCGCCATCAGGTCGCCGACGGTGCGGAAGCCGCCCTGCCGGGGCGTCGGGAAGGGCGTCGGCTCGCCCGGCGTTGGTGGCGTGTCCGGCGCGCGCTCCTCGTCCCCGGACTGGAAGTCGCGAAGTTCGCCGACCAGGGCGTCGACGCGCTCGTCGCTGGCCCCGGCCGCTTCGAACAGGGTCCGCGCCTGGCTGGGGTTGAGGCCGTCGAGCGGCGCCTTGCCGCGCTCGTCCTCGACGGTGAGGGTCAGGTTCGTCCCCTCGAAATCGGTCTCGCGGACCCGCCCGTCGATCGACCAGCGGCGGGCCGGATCGGCGTCGCCCAGGGCGTGGACAGCCAGCATCAGCCCGGCGTCGGCCGCCGCCTCCAGCCGCGCCTGCTCCATGCGCGCGCCCATCCCGACGATCTGGCCGCGGTCGGCGGCCAGCACCTGAAAGGCGATATAGGCGAACGCCGCCACGGCGGTGACCGCCGCCACCAGGGCGTAGCCGCGATCGCGGGGTAGGGCGTTTGCGGGTTCGATTGACCCCACACCGTCGTCATCCCGGCTCTCCGCGCGAGATGCGCTGCGGCCGGGATGACGGAAATTGGAGGTGTAAAACCGATTCATTTCAGGCGAGGGTCGCTCAAGGCAGTCGCGAATCCGCCGCTCACGGGCCATGGCGCGAGCGTGGCTTGGGCGGTGGCGGAGGTGGGGGTGGGGGCGGCTCGGCGAGCTGCATCTTTCCGCGCAGTTCCTTGACGATGGCGTCGGCGTCCACCGGCGCGCGGACCACGCGCGGGGTGAGGAGGACCAGGAGTTCGGTCCGGTCGATGACCTTGCTGGTGCTGCCGAACAGATTGCCCAGATAGGGGATGTCGCCGAGCAGGGGTATGCGGTTGCGGGTCTTGGTGACCGAGTTCTTGATCAGGCCACCCAGGGAAATGGTCTCGCCGTCCTGAACCGCCACCGAGGTGGCGATCTTGCGCTGCTGAATGGTCGGCGAGTTGAGAGTCGAGGTGGTGGTGTTGGAGACGTCGCTGACCTCCTGGGATATGTCGAGCAGCACCAGGCCGCTGGCGTTGACGCGCGGCGTCACCTTCAGGATCACGCCGGTCTGCTGGTACTGGATGGAGGTGATGGCGCCGGCGGTGCTCAGCGCATCCCCAGTGGAGATGGGCACCTGGTCGCCGACCTCGATGGTGGCCGTGTGGTTGTTGAGCACCATCAGGCTGGGGGCCGACAGCACATGCACGTCGCTGACCACGCGCAGGGCGTTCAGGGTGACGGTGGCGTTGGCGCCCTGGTAGAGATAGGAGAACCCGGGAAAAATCTGCAGCGGCACCGGGGCGCCCGACGGGGCCGCGGGGACCGAGCCCGGCGGGGTGAAAACCGGAACGCCTTGTGAGAGGCCGGCGCTGTTCTCGCGGTGCTGGAAATACCACTGGATGCCGTACTGCAGATTGTTGTTGAGGGTGACCTCGCTGATCACCGCGTCGAGGAACACCTGCAGGGGCGGCGTGTCGAGCCTGCGCAGGGCGTCCTCGATCAGGGCGTATTCGCGCGGCGTGGCGAACACCACGATGGCGTTGTTGGTCTCGTCGCCGGTGATGGTGGTGCCGGCCGGCTCGCCGGTGGCCGAATCGGTCTGGCCCGGCGGTCCCAGGCCCTGGCCGCCCCCGCCCTGAGTTCCCGCGCCTTGCGCGCCGCCCGGGTAGCCCGATGTCTGGCGCTGCGGAAAGCCGCCGCCGACCCCGCCGCCGATCCCGCCGCCGGTCTGGATGCCGCTTTGGGCCGGCGAGGCGCCGAAGGGCGAGGCGATGCCGCCGGTGCGGTCGGTGCTGTCGGCGTTGGATTCGCCGCCGACGGTCTTGGCCGCGATCCCGAACGCTCCAGCCAGCACCTTGGCGAGGTCGGCGGCCCGGCCGTTCTGGACGTGATAGACAAAGATGCGCCGCTCGGCGCCTTCGCCTTCCCGGTCGAGCACCTCCACGAACCGGCCCACGTCGTCGAGGAGCGCGGGCTGGGCCGAGATGGCCAGGATGCCGTTCAGATGCTCCATGGTGATCAGCCGCACCATGCCCGCGGTCTGCGAGCCGGGACCGTTGAGCATCTTGTCGAGCTCCGGGGCGATCAGCCGCGCGTCGGTGCGCTGGGGAACGAACAGGGCGAAGCTCATCCCCTTGAGCCAGTCGACGTCGAACTGCTTGACCAGTTCGCGGATCGACTTTCGCTGGGTGGTCGTCCCCTGGACGATCAGCACATTGCGCGCCGTGTCGGCCTGGGCGATGGCGTTGGGAACGATCGGGTCGAGCAGCTTCTTGAGCTCCTCGGCGCTGGCATATTTGAGCACCACCGTCTCGGTGCCGAACCCGGTGTCGGCGGGACCGAGCACGCCCGCCTGGCCTTGCGCCATGCTCAGGGGGATGATGGCGTAGACGCCGCCATGATCGGTGAGGGCGAGGTTGCCCGCCTTGAGGGCTTCCTCGAACAGAGGCAGAACCTCGGCGCGCTGGACCGGCCGGGGGGTCTGGACGGTGACCACGGCGTGGATCTGCGGATCGATGGTGTATTTGACGTTCAGGATGTCGCCCAGGATGGCCTTGGCCACCGCCTGCACGTCCACCTGCGGATAGTTGAGGCTGACATCGCCGGCGGCGGGGGCGGTGGCCCTGGAGGCCGGCGGCGGCGGGGCCGGCGTGCCCGGCAGGATGGTGGAGCGCACCCGCCGGTCGTCGAGATTGGGCGCTGGCGCATTGGCGGCGGGGGCGTAGGTCGGCGCGGGCGTGGGCTGAGCCGACGACGCCTGGCCGACCCACGGCATGGCGCAGGCCGCCAGGGCCAAGGCGGCCCATTGCCGCCAAATTCTCCCCAAAGCGCCTCTCCGGGCGGCGCCCCTCACGGCTGGGCCTCGTTCTGGCCCACCGCCGAGGCGGCCGGCGCGCCGACGGACAGCACATGGCGGGCCGCGCCGCGCTCGAAGGTCAGCTTGTCCTTTTCCAGGCCGACCAGGCGCCAGCCTTCCAGGGTGTCGCCGCGCTTCAGGGTCTGGGCGGGCGCGCCCGGGCCTTTGACCAGGGCGTTGGCGAAGGCGCGCCCGGTGGCGACCCCAAGGGCGGCGTAGCTATCCAAGGCGCCGGCTCCCGGCGCGGCGCCCAGATCCTCGCCGGGCTTGCGGTCGGGACTGAAAATCGGCGATTGCAATATGGCTGGATACTCCGCCAGGGGGGGGGCGACGACGGGACGCGGCCGCCGCGGGGCCAGCGCCGAGGCGTCCGGCAACCGCTCGCCATAGGGTAGGGCCACCTGCAGCGCGAAGGCAAGGACGAGAACGCCACAGGCGATAGCCGGCGACCATTCAGGATGCTCGCGCCCGTTGGGGTCGGTAGGTGGCGGTAATTTCGAGGCGAACGGCCAGAGGCGAGGATCGCCCGGTCGCCAAGGCGCGGTCCGCGGAAACCGCGAGATATTCGACGACGACATAGGGTCCCTCGGTTTCCAGCCTTTTCAGGCTCTCATACAATTGTGTCAAAGTTAGTTGCAGGTCGCAGCGCAGGCGAATCTTGCCGGGCGGGGCGTCGGCGGCCAGATCGGAGAGGGCGCTGACCGTGAACCCCTCGTCGGCGGCGAGCTTGACCACGCGCTCCTTGAGCGCCTCCACCGCCAGCGGCTCGCTGGGCGCGGCCATGGCGAAACGCGCCCCGGTCTTGCGCTGCTGATCGGCCAGGGCGCGCCAAGTCGCGGTCTGGGCCATGGTCCGCTGGTTGCGCCCGTAGGCGGCGATCAGTTCGCGCCGTTCGTCGGCGCGGGCGAAGAAGCCGCCCACCAGGGGCGAGACAATGGCCAGCCAGGCCACGGCCACGGCGGCCAGCAACAGGCCGATGGCCAGCAGCCGGCGCTCGCGGGGAGCCAGCGGCCTCATGGGCGCGGCCTCTTGCCGGCGTCGACGGTGATGTCGAAGGGTTGGCCAGGACCGGGTTTCGGCGGCGAGTCGATGGCGGCGGCGCGCGGATTGGTGAAGGCCGGCGAACCACGCAAGGCGGCGAACATGTCCACATCGGCGCTCTTGAAGCCGACCAGGCGCAGGGTCTGGCCGTTCCATTCCAGGTGCTCGACCCAGGCCCCGGCCGGGATCGCGGCGCTCAGGGCGGCCAGCATGCGCAGGGGCTCGCCGCGCGTTCCCCGGGCGATGAGGTCGCGGCGCTGGGTCTCCTCGCCCTCGACCCGTCGGCGCACCGCCAGGGCGGCGTTCACCGCGCCGCGCTGACCATCGACCGCGTCGCGCAACCGCCCGACATCGATCATGTCGCGGCCGACCAGCACCCCCAGGTTGATGACCAGCAGCGCCCCCACCGCCGCCCACCAATAGCGCATGACGCCGCCGCTACCGGTCTCCCCGGCCGCCCGCCGCGCCGCCGGCAGGAAATCGAAACGGCTTTGCGCCGCCCCTTCCACGATCGCCACGCCCAGGGCCTTGGGTGACAGTCCCTCGTCCCGCGCCGCCGCCAAGTGACGCGTCGCCTCATCGCGCGGCAGGACGCCGATGAGGACGCTCTGTTTGCCGACCGCCGAATCCCGGTCGACGACCTCGACATCGACAAACACCAGTTCGGGGCGCAGCGGGGACAGGCGGTCGAGGTCCATGGCCACCATCCGCCGCACGTCCGCCAGGGGCAGGCGCGGAAACTGAACCTCGCGGGTGAGCACCGCGCCGGGCGGCAGGACGAGGCCCACCTTGGCCCGGCCGGCGCGCCCGACGCTCTCGGCGGTGATCGGCCGGCCGTCCTTCCAGTATCGCCAGCCGCCCGCCGCCAGGGGCTCGGCCAACACCTTGGGCCGCGACGAAAACCGGCCGCGCCAGGCGGGCGGCAGCAGGGCGGCGAGTTCGTCGATCCACCAAGCGAAGCCTTGGCGAATGAGACCGCCGACCGAGTTTATGTCGGCGTTCAACAGCTCCTGGAGGGTCATCCGCGGCCCCGGCAGTGACTGGTGGCGGCGCTGAGGATGCACCCCGCGTCGATCGACGTGCGGGGTGCGACAACCAGATCGGGCCAGGGACGCGGATCGCCCGGCCCGAAGGCCAGCCGGATTCGGATCAACTCCGGCGGCAGCGTCTGGCCTTTCCAGCTTGGGTTCCAGCGCGACGTCGAATCGGGCGCCTGGGGTCCGAAATAGGCCAAGTCGAGCTGATGGACGCCGGTCAGCAGCACCTGGCGGGTGACGCCCGGCTGGCCCGGGGTGGCGACGTCGACGATCGAGGAGAGCACCAGATCCTGGCCCGGGGTCAGATCCAGGCGATAGCGCCTCAGGGGCCCCGGACGCGCGGCCAGGGCCGGGGGGGCGAGAAAAAGGATGCTCTCGGGCTCGCCGTCCATATCGACCTGCGCCTCGGCGGAGCCGTAAAGGGTGGCCGGATAGAGTTGCTCCAGCCGGCCGCGCAGGGCGGTCTGGGCGCCTTCCACCGCCTCCAGTGCGCCGGCGCGGGTGTCCAGCCTCGCCCAGACCCGCTGACCCGTGCTCACCCCCTGAATCAGCATCAGGCTGAGCATGCCCACGACGACCAGGCTGGCCAGCGCCTCGATGAGGGCGAAGCCGGCTGTTCGCGCCGCCACCGATCGTTCGACCATGGCCCTAGCTCTCACGGCCCAGCCTCAGGCTGCTCAGGGTTATCAGGTCGGCCCCTCCGGCCCTGGGCCGCACCGAGACCTGGACCCTCATCAGCGCGCCGGCCGAATTGGGACCGCCCGCCGCGTCGTAGGAAGAGATTTCCACCCGCCACACCATGTCCCCGGCGAAGCCGGCGCTCTCGCCGGGCGCGAGCGGAATTTCCGCTCCCACCGCCGCCAGCTCCGAGCGGGCCACCAGCAGGGCCAGCCGGCGGCTCTCGATCATCCGCTCGCGCGCCGCGCTCTCGCCGATGGTCTTGAAGGTCGCGGCCAGGATGGCGGCCACGATCGCCGTCGCCACCAGGGCCTCGACGAACACCGCCCCGCCGTCGCGGCGGCGGGATTTCAGATACTTCCGCTGCGTCATGAGGTGAGTTTGAGCAAGGATCAAGGCGGCTTTGGGGACCGATGTTTCGCGGCGCATCGAGACGCCGATGCCGACGGCGATATTATGACGCGCTCCGCAGTCTTTGCCCAGCCGGGGATTTTTTCTGTCAGAACCTCGCCGTCAGGTCCACGAACACCCGGCGGGCCGGCAACAAGTAGAAGGACTGGTCGCCGAACTCGCTCTGGGTCACCGGGGGCCGCTGGTTGGTCAGGTTGTAGGCGTTGAGCGCCAGGCTGTAGCGGCCGAAGCGGTAGCCGACGCCGCCGTCGAGGGTGGCGTAGCCGCTGGTCCGCGCCGTGTTGGCCAAGTCGAGGAAGCGAGGCCCGACGTAGCCGACCGTGGCCGAGCCGAACAGGCCATCGCTGGGCGCATAGACGATGCCCGCCGAGGCCAGGACGTGCGGCGAGAGGGTGAGCTGGTTGCCGGAAACGTCGATGTTGGCTCCGCCCTCGGCGGCGATGTAGTGGGTGAAGCGCGCGTCGTGCCAGCTCGCCGACGCCGCCAGGGCGAGGTCGGGGGTGATGTGAAAGTGGGCCTCGGCCTCGATCCCCTTCAGCCGCTCGCCGCCGGCGTTCTGGAGGATATGGTCGCCGGCCGCGTCGGTTGTGGAGACCACCAGGTTCTTGAAGTCGAGCAGGAAGAGGCCCGCCTCGTAGTCCAGACGGCCGCCGGCGAGCCGTCCCTTGACTCCGGCCTCGTAGCTGCGCGCCGTCTCCGGCTCCAGAATGTCGGGCGTATTGTCCGGCCCAAAATCGATCGCCGCCGGTTTGAAGGTGTCGCGGTAGTCGGCAAAGAAGACCAGCTCATCGGCGCCGTTCTCCCAGGCTTGGTAGCTGAGGCCCGCCATGCCTGACAGGCGGGTGACGGCTCGGGTCTGGTCGGCGAAGGTGTCCAGGATCGGATCGAAGCCGTCGATGTGGGTCGATTGCTTGTGCTCGCGGGTCTCGTTGAGCCGCAGGCCGGCGTTGAAATCCCACCTGGGGCCCGGCTTCCAGTCGATCTGGGCGTACTGGCCGACGAACACCCGGCGGTCGTAGACGCCGTTGATCTCGTCCACGTGCAGGTCGGTGGTGCGCGGCAGGGGCGTGCTTCCGTCGAGCGAGGGGGTGTAGCCGCCATTGAAGCTGGCCTGGGTCCCCCGGCCGTAGAGCAGATCGGTCCCCCAGGTCAGGCTGACGCCGCCGGCGAATTGGTCGCTGAAATGGCTGTCCAGATAGTCGTCGTCGATGTCGCGGCCCTGCCGCTGGCTGTCGGCGTTGATCAGGTCGGGGCGCGGAAAGCCGCGGATGTCGGTGATGTGGGAATAGGCCAGGGAGGCGGTGGTCTCCCATTGACCCAGCGGCGTGGCGTGCGAATAGCCCAGGACGCCGTGATAGCGGGTTTCGTCGATGCGCGCGTCGAGAGGATTGTAGTTGGCGTCCAGGGGGATGAGGGGGGTGAGCTCGGTCCCCACGCGGTCCACCGGGCTGGGCGGGACCGAGCGCAGCACGTCGATCTCCCCGTCCAGCCGCAGATCGCCGCCCGCCAGGGGTCCGCCGGCGCGGTAGAGGAATCGGTCGTCGCGGACGTTCTCCCGCCGGTCGCTGTAGCCGTCGCGCTTGGCGTCGAAGGCGAAAGATTGCTTGAACGAACCGATCGACGGAAGGGCGAGGGAAGCCGAGGCGCGCCAGGAATCGTAGGTTCCGTAGCCGGCGCTCGCCTCGTTGGCCGCCTGGCCGGCCGGATAGTGGATGACTTGGATGACGCCCACGAAGGAGGTCGCGCCATAGAGCACAGGGGCCGAGCCCTTGAGCACCTCGATGCGCTCCACGTCGGTGAGATCCAGATCCGGAATGGCCGGGTTGAACGCCCCGCCCAGGGGGACGCCGTCCACCACCAGCAAGAAGGCGTCGAATTCGTGCAGGCCCCAGAACGAGGGAACCGCGCTGGCCGGCCCGGCGTCGCCGCCCGGCGGCGCCTCGACCCCCGCAACCCCGGCCAGGGCGGTGCGCAGATCGGTGATGTGGCGCGCCCGCAGATCCTCGCCGCGGATGATGCTGATGTAGGCCGGCACTTTGTCGGCGAACTCCGGAACCCGCGTCGCCGTCACCTCGATCTCCCCGAC
>JBDTIW010000184.1:0-3055 GCA_039936215.1 Caulobacteraceae bacterium
ACCTTGATCATCACATTGGGCCGGTCCACCGTCCGCCACAGCCGCCGCGCCTCGGCGATGGTTCCTTTCGTATCCATGGCCAGATACGGCGAAACCTCCAGGCTGACATAGCCGTCGGCGCTGTTGAGCCGATCGTAGAGCGGCCGGAACTGGTCGGCGGCGTCCTGGATGTCGGCGATGGCGAGGCCCTCGTAGAGTTCCATCACCTGCGCGTCGCCCCGCTCGATCCGAGCCTTCAAGCGGCCGTCGTAGGCGTCGCCCTCCCCGATCGCCTTTTCGAAGATCGAGGGGTTGGAGGTCATCCCTTTGAGGCCATCCTGGTCGATCAGGCGCTTCAGTTCGCCGTCGTCGAGAATCTTGCGGTGCAGATAGTCCAGCCATACCGCCTGGCCGGCTTCGCCCAGGGCGCCCAGGGGGTTGGTCGGCGGATTGGTCATCGGCCGGCCCGCCCGATCTGATTCATGGCTGCCTTGAAGACGTGTTCGACCGTGAAACCGAAATGCTTCATCAGATCGCCGATTGGGGCCGAGGCGCCGAACGACCGCATGGCGACGGTCTCGCCGGTCGGCCCGGCGTATCGGTCCCAGCCGAGCGGCGAGGCGGCTTCCACGGTCACTCGCGCCGTCACGCCCGGCGGCAGGACCTTGTCCCGCCAGGCCTTGTCCTGGGCCTCGAACAATTCCCAGCACGGCATGGACACCACCCGCGATTTGATCCCATCGGCGGCCAGGGCGTCGTGGGCGGCGACGCACAGCGAAACCTCGCTGCCGGTGGCGATCAGGATCACCTCCGGCGTCTCGTCCTCGCCGCCGGCCAGGACATAGCCGCCGCGCGCGACGCCTGTCGCAGGACCGTATCTGGCGCGGTCTAGGGTGGGCAGGGCTTGGCGTGACAGAATCAGGCAAGCCGGCTTGGCGTTCTGAGTCAGGATCACGCGCCACGCCTGCGCCGTCTCGTTGGCGTCGGCCGGCCGGAAGGTCAGCATGTCGGGGATGGCGCGCAGGGCGGCGAGTTGTTCGATGGGCTGGTGGGTGGGACCATCCTGCCCCAGGCCGATGGAATCGTGGCTGAACACGAACACCACCGGCAGGCCCATCAGGGCGGCCAGGCGGGTCGGCGGGCGCATATAGTCGCTGAATATCAGGAAGGTGCCGGTGTAGGCGCGCAGCTTTGAGACCGCCATGCCGTTGGCGATCGAGCCCATGACGTGCTCGCGCACCCCGAAATGCAGGTTACGCCCGCCATAGACGCGGGGCTCGAAATCGCCGGCCCCCTCGAACTCCAGGCGGGTCTTGGTGGAGGGCGAAAGATCGGCCGAACCGCCGATCAGCCACGGCAGCCTGGGCGCGATGGCGTTCAGCACCTTGCCGGAGGCTTCGCGGCTGGCCATGCCCTTGGCGTCGGGCGGGAAGGTCGGAACGTCGCCGTCCCAGCCCTTGGGGAGCTTGCCCGCCCACATCGATTCCAGTTCGGCGGCCAGATCGGAATTCGCCTCACGATAGGCCTTGAATGTCTCGTCCCAGGCCGCCCTGGCCTTGCCGCCCCGGCCGCGCAGGCTGGCGGTGAGATGTTCACGCACCCCGTCCGGAACCAGGAACTGGGCGTCGGGCGGCCAACCGTAGGCCTGCTTGGTCAGCTTCACCTCTTCGCCGCCCAACGGATCGCTGTGAGCCTTGGACGTGCCCTGCTTGTGCGGCGAGCCAAAGCCGATGACGCTCTTGACCACGATCAGGGTCGGCCGGTCGTCGGTGGCCTGGAAGCTTTCCACCGCCCGGGCCAAGGCCTCGCAGTCGTTGGCGTCGTCGACCTGATGGGTGGCCCAGCCGTAGCCGCGGAAACGCTCGGCCACATCCTCGGTGAACGCCAGTTCGGTGTGGCCCTCGATGGTCACCGTGTTGTCGTCGTAGATCCAGCACAGGTTGGAGAGCCGCAGATGGCCGGCCATGGAAGCCGCCTCGCTGGCCACCCCTTCCATGAGGTCGCCGTCGCTGCACAGGGCGTAGATATTGTAGTCGAAGAGGGTCGCGCCGGCCTTGTTGAACCGCGCCGCCAGCCAGCGTTGCGCCATGGCCATGCCGACGCTGTTGCCCGCCCCCTGGCCCAAGGGCCCGGTGGTGACCTCGACGCCGGTGGTGTGGCCGTATTCAGGATGGCCGGGACAGCGGCTGCCCAACTCGCGGAAGGTCTCGATGTCGTGCAGGCCGACCGCCGGGCGGCCGGTCGCCTTGCCGTGCTTGTCCAGCGCCTTGACGCCCGCGAGGTGCAGAAGGGCGTAGAGCAGCATGCAGCCGTGGCCGGCCGACAGCACGAAGCGGTCGCGGTTGGGCCACGCCGCGTCGTCCGGATCGGTGACGAGGAAGCGGTTCCACAGGGTGTAGCCGACCGGCGCCATGGCCATGGGCGCCCCGGCATGGCCCGACTTGGCCTTCTCCACCGCGTCGATCGTCAGGGTGCGGATGGTGTCGATGGAAAGCTGGCCGAGGGTCTTTTCCGTCGGCTTCTCCCCGGCCTCTGGAAGCCTCTGCGCCACGGGAGCCTCAGCCTGCGCCGTCATGATCGATCCACTCCGCCTCTAAATGCCACGGTGACGCTTGGAATAGCCCCGCGAGAGGGGCGCGCGCAATGCGCGGATTCCCAGGGCGCGTGGCCGCGAGGGAGCAACGGGCGACGTGAGCGGCGGTTCCGAAGGTCGAGTTCGCCCTAATGCGCCTCGTCCCAATTCGCCGCCGCCCGCGCCTCGACCACCAGGGGGACGGAGAAGCTCACCGCCGGTTCGGCGGCGCGTTCCATGACAGAGCGGGCGAGGGCGCAGACGGCGGCCGCCTCCGCTTCCGGGGCCTCGAAGACCAGTTCGTCGTGGACCTGCAATAGCATGCGGGCGGTCAAGCCGGCTTCGGCCAGCGCCGCCGGCATGCGGATCATGGCGCGGCGCATGACGTCGGCGGCCGCCCCCTGGATGGGGGCGTTGATCGCGGCGCGCTCGGCGAACTGGCGCTCGGCGACCGACTTGGAGCGGATCATCGGGATGTTTACTCGCCGCCCGAACACAGTGGTC
>JBDTIW010000185.1:0-2530 GCA_039936215.1 Caulobacteraceae bacterium
TCGCCCGCGCGCCCGCGCGCCGCGCGGTTTCCAGGACCGGCGGGCCGGGCAGATCGCCGCCGAGCGGCGGATTCTGGAGGCGGTGGCCAGGGTCTATGAATCCTATGGCTTTGAGGCGCTGGAGACCGGGGCGTTCGAATATGCCGACGCGCTGGGCAAGTTCCTGCCCGACGCCGACCGTCCCAACGAAGGCGTCTTCGCCCTCCAGGACGACGACGACCAGTGGATGGCGCTGCGCTACGACCTGACCGCGCCCTTGGCCCGTTTCTTCGCCGAGAACGCCGCCGGCCTGCCAAAACCCTTCCGGCGCTATGCCATGGGTTCGGTGTGGCGCGACGAGAAGCCGGGACCCGGCCGTTACCGCGAGTTCCTGCAGTGCGACGCCGACACGGTGGGCTCGGCCCGCCCCGAGGCCGACGCCGAGATCGTCGCCATGGCGGTGGAGGGTTACGACGCCGCCGGCCTCGCCCCTGGCGCCGTCCTCTTGAAGATCAACAACCGCAAGCTCCTGAGCGGCCTGCTCACCGCCGCCGGCGTCGCCGATCCGGCTCAGAAGCTGGGCGTCCTGCGCGCCGTGGACAAGCTCGACCGTCTTGGGCGGGGGGGCGTGACCGCCCTGCTGGGCGAGGGGCGGCGCGACGAGTCGGGCGCCTTCACCAAGGGGGCTCTTCTGAAACCGGCCGCCATCGACGCGGTTCTCGCCTTCGTCCAGGCCGGACGGGCGGGCCGGAGCGAAACCCTCGACGCTTTGGCCGGCGTCATCGGCGGCTCGGCGGAGGGCGACGAGGGGCTTTCCGAACTAGCGCGCATCGGCGAGGCCCTGGGGCGCCTGGGGGTGGCCGACGACCGCGCGGTGTTCGATCCCTCGGTGGTGCGCGGCCTGGAATACTATACCGGCGCGGTGTTCGAGGCCGACCTGGCCACCGAGGTTCTGGACACGCGCGGCCAGCCCGTCTGGTTCGGCTCGATCGGCGGCGGCGGGCGCTATGACGACCTGGTGGCGCGCTTCACCGGTGAGCCCATGCCGGCCACCGGCTTTTCCTTCGGGGTGTCGAGATTGGCGGCGGCCATCGCGGCCGGCGGGGCGGGCGGCGCCCAAGCGGCGCGCGGCCCGGTGGTGGTGCTCGCCCTCGATGGCGAGCGGATGGGTGACTACCTTGGCCTCGCCGCCGAACTGCGCGCGGCGGGCATCGCCGCCGAGGTCTATCTGGGCGCCTCGGGCATGCGCGCCCAGATGAAATACGCCGACCGGCGGCTCGCCCCCGCCGCCGTGATCCTAGGGCAGGACGAGATCGCCGCCGGGGTGGTGACCGTGAAGGATCTCGATCTTGGCCGAGCCCTGTCGAGCAAGGTCGAGGACAACGCCGCCTGGCGCGAAGATCGTCCCGGCCAGATCACCGCGCCGCGCGCCGCCTGGGTCGCGGCGGTTCGCCAGATCGTCGAGCGGGCGCGGTGAGGCGCGCACGCCTCACCAGATCTTCACCCTCTGGTCGGGCGCCACATAAAGGGCGTCGCCGGGCTTGACGGAAAAGGCGGCGTACCAGGCGTCGATGTTGCGCACCACCCCGTCCACCCGCTCGTGCGGCGGGGAATGGGGATTGGAGACCAGTTGCTGGCGCAGGGCGTCGTCGCGCGCCGCGCCGCGCCACACCTGAGCCCAGCCCAGGAAGACCCGCTGATCGCCGGTGACGCCGTCGAGCACCGCGGCCGACGCCCCCTTCAGCGACAGATGATAGGCGTCCAGGCCCAGGAGCAGGCCACCCAGGTCGGCGATGTTCTCGCCCATGGTCAGACCGCCGTTTACGTGCGCGCCCGGGAGCGGTTCGAAGGCGGTGTATTGGGCGCCCAGGCGCTGGGTCTGGGCGGTGAACTTGGCCGCGTCGGCGGCGCTCCACCAGTCGGAGAGCTTGCCCGTGCCGTCGAACTGGCGGCCCTGGTCGTCGAAGCCATGGGTCATTTCATGGCCGATCACCCCGCCGATGCCGCCGAAGTTGATGGCCGGATCGGCCTTGGGATCGAAGAAGGGTGGCTGCAGGATGGCGGCGGGAAAGACGATCTCGTTCTCGGTCGGTGAATAATAGGCGTTCACCGTCTGCGGCGTCATGCCCCATTCGGTGCGGTCCACCGGACCGTTCAGGCGGACGACCTGGCGGTTCCACTCGAACCCGGCCGAGCGCTGAACATCGCCGTAAAGGTCGTCCGGGGCAATCGTCAATGTGCTGTAGTCCCGCCACTTGACCGGATAGCCGACCTTGACGTTGAGCAGGGACAGCTTCTCCAGCGCCTTGGCCTTGGTCGCATCGCTCATCCAAGTCACCTTCTGGATGCGCGCCGCTAGGGCCACGCGCAGGTCGCCGATCAGCGCCTCCATGGCCGCCTTGGATTCAGGGGGGAAGTATTTGGCCACATAGAGCTTGCCCACCGCTTCGCCCACCCCGCCATCGACGGTGGCCGCGGCGCGCTTCCAGCGCGCCTTCTGTTCCTGTTGCCCCGACAGGGTCTTGTTGCGGAACTCGAAATGCGCCTGGGC
>JBDTIW010000186.1:0-3429 GCA_039936215.1 Caulobacteraceae bacterium
ATCGCCGCGATACGTAGCCACGGACCGCCGAAGGTCCTCTATGAACCCCCAAGAAAACGAAAAATCCAGGCCAACTGCTTCCCACGGCTCTTATCTTAGCGCCTATGGGCTGAAAGCCCGCGCTACAAGGAAGGCCTGGACCCATGCTGAAGTTGATGAGCTACGCCGAGGATCGCTGGGCCGCGCCCAGCGGCGGGGCGGCGAGCGCCTGCTCGGCGGTGACTGGAGAGGTCGTGGCCGAGGGCGGCTCGGCGGGGCTCGACTTCGCGGCCATGGCCCGTCACGCCCGCGCCGTCGGCGGTCCGGCCCTGCGGGGGCTCACCTTCCACGACCGCGCCAGGATGCTCAAGGCCCTGGCCGAGGCGGTGATGGCCCGCAAGGAGGAACTCTACGAACTTTCCTACGCCACCGGCGCCACCCGCGCCGATTCCTGGATCGATATCGAGGGCGGGGCGGGGACCCTGTTCGCCTACGCCTCCAAGGGCCGGCGGGAATTGCCCAACGCCCATCTGCTGATCGACGGCGAGCCGGAGATCCTCGGCAAGACCGGCGCCTTCATCGGCCAGCATGTGTGGACGCCGCTGCAAGGGGTGGCCGTCCACATCAACGCCTTCAACTTCCCGGTCTGGGGAATGCTGGAAAAGCTCGGCCCCACCCTGCTGGCCGGCGTCCCGGCCATCGTCAAGCCGGCCTTCGCCACCGCCTGGCTGGCCGAGGCTGCGTTCCGCATCATGATCGAGGCGAACGTCCTGCCGCCAGGCGCCCTGCAACTGATCGTGGGTCCGGTCGGCGACCTCTTCGAACACCTCACCGGCCAGGACGTGGTGAGCTTCACCGGCTCGGCCGCCACCGCCGCCAAACTGAAGGGCCATCCGACCGTCCTGCGCGAGGGGGTGCGGTTCATCGCCGAGCAGGATTCGCTCAACGCCTCCATCCTGGGTCCCGACGCCGGACCGGACACCGAGGAATTCGATCTCTTCGCCAAGGAAGTCGTCCGCGAGATGACGGTGAAGGCGGGCCAGAAATGCACCGCCATCCGCCGCGCCCTGGTCCCGGGCCAGCACATCGACGCCGTCGAAGCGGCCCTGAAGGACCGCCTGGCCAGGATCGTCGTCGGCGATCCGCGCGACGAGGTGGTGCGCATGGGCCCCCTGGTCAGCCGCGCCCAGCGCGACGACGTGCGGGCCAATATCGCCGAACTTTCCAAGGCGGCCCGCATCGTGTTCGGCGATCCCGCCCAGGTGGAGGCGAAGGGCGCGGACGCCGAGGCCGGCGCCTTCCTCTCGCCCGTCCTTCTGCGTACGGACGATCCGTGGAGCGCAATCGCCGTCCACGACATCGAAGCCTTCGGCCCCGTCGCCACCCTCATGCCTTACGGCGATGTCGCCGACGCCGTCGCTCTGGCCAACCTCGGCAAGGGATCGCTGGTCGCCTCCCTCTTCACCCACGATCCGGCCGTGGCGGGGGCGGTGGTGCTGGGCGCCGGGGCTTTCCACGGCCGCCTCGTCATCATCGACCGCGATTGCGCCAGGGAATCCACCGGCCACGGCTCGCCCCTGCCGGGCCTGGTCCACGGCGGTCCCGGCCGGGCCGGCGGCGGCGAGGAGATGGGCGGGGTGCACGGCGTCACCCACTACATGCAGCGCACCGCCCTGCAGGGATCGCCCGGCGTCCTGTCGCGGATCGTCGATCGGCAGCTTCCCGGCGCGCCCCAGACCACCGGCTCCGTCCATCCCTTCCGCAAGCGCTACGGCGAACTCGACCTCGGCTACACCCTCAATACCGCCAGCCGCACGATCGGCCTGGAGGATATCGAGCACTTCGCCCACTTCACCGGCGACACCTTCTACGCCCACATGGACGAAGAGGCGGCCAAGGCCAGCCCGATCTTCGGCGGCCGGGTGGCGCACGGCTACCTCATCCTCGCCTTCGCCGCCGGCCTGTTCGTCGATCCGGCCCCGGGGCCGGTGCTGGCCAACTACGGCCTGGAGTCCCTGAGGTTCGTCAAGCCCATGCGCCCCGGCGACAGCATGTCCGTCGCCCTCACCGTCAAGTCCAAGGCCCAGCGCACCCCCCAGATGGGCGAGGTCCGCTGGGGCGTCGTGGTGACCAACCAGCACGGCGAGGTCGCCGCGACCTACGATCTGCTGACCATGAACGCGGTGTGAGCACCGAGGCTCGCCAACCGCCGGACGCCCCGTCACGGCGCGAGAATGAGCGCCGCGGAAGGTCTCCCCCGCTTCGCTTCGCTCGCATGGGAGGATTGAGTCATGCGTAACGCCTCTTCAATCCTCCCCCGTCCTCTTTCGGGGGAGGGGGACCGCGAAGCGGTGGAGGGGGCGTCCGGCGGCGAGCCGCGACCAGCCAGATGACCCCCCAAAACCTCCACACCCTGCAGACCGAACGCCTGCGAACCTCGCTCGCCCGCATGTGCGCGCTCCCCTGGTACGCCGCCCGCTGCGAAGCGGCCGGAGCGCCCTCGGCGGAGACCCTCCAACTCGCCGATCTCCCACGCCTCCCCTTCACCCTCAAGACCGACTTCCGCGACCACTATCCCTTCGAGATGTTCGCGGTTCCGCGCGCCGAGATCGCACGCCTCCACGCCTCCTCGGGCACCACCGGCAAGCCGACCATCGTCGCCTACACCCGCGCCGACCTCGAAATATGGAGCGAACTGGTGGCGCGGTCGCTGGCCGCCGCCGGCGCGCGGCCGGGGGACGTCCTGCACAACGCTTATGGCTATGGCCTGTTCACCGGCGGCCTGGGCCTGCACGCCGGGGCCGAGCGATTGGGCCTGACCGTCCTGCCCGTCTCCGGCGGCCAGACCGAGCGCCAGATCCAGCTCATCCTTGACCTGAAGCCCCGGATCATTGCCTGCACCCCCTCCTATATGCTCGCCCTGGCCGAGGCCATGGAGCGGGCCGGCGTCGATCCGGGCGCCACCTCGCTGAAGATCGGCGTCCACGGCGCCGAGCCGTGGAGCGAGGCCATGCGCGGCGAGATCGAACGGCGCTGGGATATCGCCGCCCTCGACCTTTACGGCCTGTCGGAAGTCATGGGTCCGGGCGTGGCGCAGGAGCGGACCGACGCGCGCGGGTCGCTCACCCTGTGGGAGGACCATTTCCTGCCCGAGGTGGTGGACCCCGCCACGGGCGAGCCCCTGGCCGACGGGAACCTGGGCGAACTGGTGCTGACCTCGCTCACCAAACAGGCCACCCCGGTCATCCGCTATCGCACCGGCGACCTCACCCGCCTCCACCCGCCCGCCGCGCCCCACCCCTTCCGCCGCATGGAGCGGGTGCTGGGGCGCTGCGACGACATGCTGATCGTGCGCGGCGTCAACCTCTTCCCCCGCCAGATCGAGGAGCTGGTCCTGGAAACCGCCGCCCTCGCCCCCCACTACCGGATCGATGTCCGCCGCGACCACGC
>JBDTIW010000187.1:0-12631 GCA_039936215.1 Caulobacteraceae bacterium
CCTGGTCATCGCCCGCGCCCGGGTCACCTCCGACGTGCCGATCCGCGCCGATTCCTACGCCACCCTCGAGCCCATGGGCATCACCGGCGTCAATCTGGTGCAGATCACCGCCGGCACCGCCTCCAAGCCCCTCTTGAAGAACACCGTTCCGGACGGCGTGGTGCCGCGCATGAAGAGCCAGAAGGACGCCCTGTCGGACCTGCTGGCCGGCGGCGGATTCATCATCCAGCGCACCGTGGAGGTGTTAGACCGCGTCAACCGCGTCTTCTCCGACGAGAACATCAAGACCCTCGGGGCGACCATGAGCGATGTCCAGGCGGTCACCGCCGAACTGCGCGAGCGCAAGTCGATCATCGCTGACGCCCAGAAGACCATGCAGAGCGCCTCCGAGGCCGCCGAGCAGATCCGCGATCTGGCCAAGTCCAGCAACAATCTGGTCAATGGCGACGGCAAGCGCACCATGGCCAGGCTCGGCGACGCCGCCGACCAGATCGAGGGCGCCGCCAAGGGGCTGCATGTGATGATCGACAAGCTCCAGGGCCCCACCGCCGACTTCGCCACCAATGGCCTGCCGCAACTCAGCGGGGCCATCGCCAGCCTGCAACGCACTCTGGACCATCTCGATCAGGTCCTGGGCGAGGTCCAGAGCAATCCCCGCGGCCTGGTGGGCAAGCCGCCGGCCAAGCAGATCGAGGTCAAGCCATGACGATCGTCCGCCCGCTAACGCGCGGCCTCGCCGTCGCCCTCGCCGGCGCTCTGGCGGCCGGCTGCATTTCCCTGCTGCCCAAACAGAAGCCAGCCCAGCTCTACCGGTTCGGCGTATCCGCCCCGCCGGCCGCCCAGGCCGCCCCGGCCGCCGCCCGGTTTTCCGTGCAGGCGGTTCCGGCCGGCTTCGAGCGCGCCGCGGCCGGCGACGCCATCCTGACCATGACCGGCGATGAGGCAGCCTATATCGCCGGCTCGCGCTGGGTGACTTCGGCCAGCAGCCTGTTCGACGCGGCGGTGACCGGCGCCTTCGACGCCGCCGGCGGGGCGGCCCGGCTGATCCCGCGCGGCGAGGCGGTGCGTTCCGACTATTCGCTCAAGCTCGACGTGCGCGCGTTCGAGGCGCGCTACGACCACGGAACCTCGGCCCCGCCGACCGTGGTGGTGGAACTCTACGCCGGCCTGGTCAAACGCTCCACCGACACCCTCCCCGCCGAGCCGGCCGAGCGCATCTTCCAGGCCCGGGTGACCGCCTCCGAGAACCGCGCCGGCGCCATCGCCCAGGCCTTCGACTCCGCCGTGGCCAAGGTGCTCGGCGACATGGTCGCCTGGGTCGATGCCAAGGGGGCGTGAGGCGGCGAATCGGCTCTCCGAGAAGAAGGGCGCCGTTTCAATACGGACGGCCGTGGCGCGGCCGGACGCCCCCTCCACCGCTTCGCGGTCCCCCTCCCCCGCGAAGAGGCGCAGGGGAGGATTGAATGTGTGAAAACGCTTGCCCTTCCTTCAATCCTCCACCGCGAAGCGGGGGAGGTGGCGCGGCACTCTTTCTCGCGCCGTGACGGAGGGGGCGTCCGGCCGCGCCTCGACGATTCTCCCTATGCTACCGCCCCCCGCCCGGCGCGCTTGCCGAACTTGCGGATGATGCGGCTGAGGCGCAGTTCCTGGACCGCCGCCGCCGCCTCGGCCCAGCCGAACCACTGGGCGGAGCGCTGGTGCATCTCGGGCCACTCCGTCTGCTGTTTGACCACCCGCAGCGGGAACACCTTGACCTTGCACGGCCGCCCTAGGCCCGATTTCAGATATTTCACATAAGGATAGGCGCCGAAGGGCGCCGGGGCGATCTCGCCGATCACGCCGGCTTCCTCGAAGGCTTCGCGGGCCGCCGCCTCGGCGGGCGTCCGGCCCTTCATCGGCCAGCCCTTGGGGATCACCCAACGCCCGGTCTCGCGCGAGGTGATGAGAAGGATTTCGACGTCCTCGGCCAGGCGGTAGGGCAGGGCCGCATATTGCGGGCGCGCCTTGGGAACGACTCGGCGGCGCTTGACCTTGGCCGGACCTGGCTTCGGAGCGGTTTTGGCCGCAGGGGTCTTCTTCCGGGCGGTCATTTCAGGACCAGCCTGGCCAGATAATAGCTCCCCGCCGCGATCGCCGCCGACATCGGCAGGGTGATCACCCAGGCGATGACGATGTCCTTGGCCACCCCCCAGCGCACCGCCGAGGCGCGCTTGGCCGCCCCGACGCCGATGATCGCCCCGGTGATGGTGTGGGTGGTCGAGACCGGAACGCCGATCCAGGTGGCCAGGAACACCGTGGCCGCGCCGCCGGTCTCGGCGCAGAACCCCTGCATGGGGGTGAGCTTGGTGATCTTCGAGCCCATGGTCTTGACGATCCGCCAGCCACCGAACAGCGTTCCCAGCGCCATGGCCGCCTGGCAGGCCAGCACCACCCACAGCGGCACATTGAAATGGCCGCCGCCGGCGCCGTGCGCATAGAGCAGCACCGCGATGATCCCCATGGTCTTCTGGGCGTCGTTGCCGCCGTGGCTGAGCGAATAGAGCGAGGCGGAAACAAATTGCAGATGGCGGAACAGCCCCCCCACCGCGACCGGCGTGGAGCGCACGAACAGCCACGAGACCGCGAGGATCAAGAGGACGGCCAGGAAAAAGCCCAGCAAGGGCGAGACGACGATGCCCAGGGTGGTCTTGACCAGCCCCCCCACGACGATCGCGTGAAGGCCGGACTTGGCCACCCCCGCCCCGACCAGGCCGCCGATCAGGGCGTGCGAACTGCTCGACGGGATCGCCGCCAACCAGGTGACCACGTTCCACACAATGGCGCCGGCCAGGGCGCCGAAGATCACCGCGTCATCGACGAGATTGGGCGCGACGATGCCGGAACCGACCGTCTTGGCCACGTGCAGGCCGAAAAACAGAAAGGCGATGAAGTTGAAAAACGCCGCCCACATGACCGCGTAGCGGGCCGGTAGCACGCGGGTGGAAACCACCGTGGCGATGGAATTGGCCGCGTCATGCAGGCCGTTCAGAAAGTCGAACGCCAGGGCGACGGCGATCAGGAAAATGAGAACGGGGGTCACCCCTGACAGCGCCACGGCGCGATTCCGATCCTTTAGGAAAGCCGATCAGACATTTTCAATCACGATTCCACTGATCTGGTTGGCCACATCCTCGAAACGGTCCACCACTTTCTCAAGGTGACCGTAGATATCGGCCCCGACGATGAAGTCCATGGCGTCCGAGGTCCGGCGCTCGAGATAGAGCGCCTTGCGGCCCTGGTCGTAGAGAAAGTCGGCCTGTTCCTCGATGCGGGTGATCTCCTCGGCGATGGCGTTCAGGCGGGCGGTGTTCTGGCGCATGACGGCCAGGAGTTCGACCGCCTCGAGGGTCAGCTTGGCGGCCTGGACGATGATATCGGCCATCTCGCGCATCTGCGGCTCAAAGCGGCCGACCTCGAACAGGGTGATGGTCTTGGCGGTCTTGAGCATCTGGTCGATGGCGTCGTCCAGCGAGGTGACCAGGTCCTGGACATCGCCGCGGTCGAAGGGGGTGATGAAGGTCCGGCGCACGGCCAGGAGAATCTCGCGGGTGATGGCGTCGGCCTCGTCCTCATGGCGCACGATCTCCGCCCGCGCTTCGGCCATGCCCTCGCCGCCGTCCAGCAGCACGCGCAGGGCCTCCGCGCCTGCGACCAGAGTGAGCGCGTGGCGACGGAACAGGCCGAACAGCTTCTCTTCCCTGGGCATCAGGGCCTGAAACCAACCCAACATCGTTTCCCTCCCGGCGCGTAAGCGAGCGCCCTCAGTCGATCCCGTGAAGCCGCTTGGCGGCGGTGAGCGTGTTGTCCAGCAGGCAGGCTACCGTCATCGGCCCCACGCCGCCCGGAACCGGGGTGATCCAGCCGGCGACCTCGCGGGCCTCCCCGAACGCCACGTCGCCGACCACCTTTGTCTTGCCTTGCGCGGCCTTGGCCGGATCGCGGAAGGGGACACGGTTGATGCCGACATCTATCACCGCCGCGCCCGGTTTGATCCAGTCGCCGCGCACCATGGCCGGCCGTCCCACCGCCGCCACCAGGATGTCGCCCTGCCGGCACAGGGCGGCCAGGTCGCGGGTCTTGGAGTGGGCCATGGTCACCGTGCAGTCGGCGGCAAGCAGGAGTTGGGCCACCGGCCGGCCGACCAAAGGCGAGCGGCCGACCACCACCGCGTGCAAACCGGTCAGATCGCCCAGGGTCTCGCGCAGCAGGATCAGGCAGGCGAGCGGCGTGCAGGGCGTCAGCGAAGTCCGCCCCACGGCCAGACGCCCGGCGTTGGCCACGGTGAGCCCATCGACATCCTTGTCCGGACCGAGGATCGCCAGCACCGCGCCGGCGTCGATGGCCGGCGGCAGCGGCAGTTGGACGAGGATGCCGTGGATGACCGGGTCGTCGTTCAGCGACCGCACCAGAGCAACCACTTCGGCCTGCGAGACGTCGCTGGTCAGTCGGTGAATGACCGACTGCATCCCCACCGCCCGGCTCTGCTCGCCCTTGGAGCGGACGTAAATCTGGCTGGCCGGATCGTCGCCCACCAGCACCACGGCCAGGCCCGGTTGCAGGCCATGTTCCGCCTTCAGCCGCGCCACCTCGGCGCCAACTCGTGCCCGCAGGGCGTCGGCGTGAGCCTTGCCGTCGATGATGCGAGCCTGCGCCAAGGGCGACTCCACGGGCGGGATGCCGACGCCCGGCCTAGCCGCTCGCGCGACGGGAGGCAATCAAGGTGTCAGTCGGCCCCGAACAGGGAATCGTAGGGATCGAGTTTGCCGGCCTCGACATCGGTCACCTTGACCGACGGCCAGCCCACCTCCCCGGCCGCGCTGGCCCTCCACGCGGCCACCGTCTCGTCGCGCAGTTCCGAAGCCCCGGCGGCCAGGCGCCGGGCCGCGAACGCCCGCCCCCGCGCATCGCCGCCGACGAAACCGCCCGCCTTGTAAAGGGCGTAGAAGGGTCTCACCGCCTGGTTGGTGGCGGCTAGATAGGCCTCCACCCGCCGGTCCATGGGACAGCGGCAGTCGGCGAGAGGCGTCATATCGGCACGGACGGCGGCCATGCTGACGAAATCGCGCACGAACATGCCCTCGAACGGCGCGTGGACGCGGTCCTGGGTGTAGCGGTCCGGATTGGGAAAGGCCCCCCAGCCGTTGAAATGCTCGCTCACATGCAGGGGCTGGCTGGCGTCGCCCACATAGTGGCCAAGCACCCCCAGGTCGCGCAGGATCAACCCTTGGCGGGCGGCGGCGTCGAGGGCGAACCAGGCGCGATGGGCGCGGTCGGCCACCGTCCTGGCCGCCGCCGTATCGACCCGCCAATAGGCGAAGTCCTTGGCCAGCTGCTGCCAGGCGTCGAGGATGGAATAGGGCAGCCAGCCGGCCTTCCAGCTATCGGCGCCCGCGGCGCGCAGGGCGGTGTCGTAGGCCTCGCGGGTCGCCGGCAGGGCGATAAGCGCCGGGCCGCCCAGCACCTTGCCGTCGTCGCCGAGGTCGAGAAAATGGGCGCCGTCGCGCTCGCCGTCATGCACCTTGCCGGCCCCCTTCCAGCGATCGGGCTCACGCGCCAGTTCGCCTACCTGGGCGGCGGCGTCCGCCGAGCGCGCGAAGGCCGGCAGATCGGCCGGCAGGGCCTCCACGGCAAGGCGCCCGATCATCCGATGGCCGGTCGATCCCCAGGCCATGGCCTGGCCCGCCAGGGCCGCCGTGAAGGCGCAGGCCAACGACAGGCGCGACAGGCGGCGCGAGAGAGGATGGCTCATCCCGTGGCTTTCCCCGGAGGCTGGAAACCCTCATGGGCCAAGCCGGCGCGCGCCACAAGAGCCCTCCCGGCGTCGCACACGCACCGGTCGATCACAGGAACTTGATGGTTGAAAGGCCAGCCTCCCGAGTCGGTCTGCGACCGCGGCAGGCAACGCCCCAGTATCGCCGCCTGTAGAGGGAACGTAGACGATTCCGCTTCGGCGTTCTCACCTGGACACCATTGGCGGCGCCCTTCGACGCGACAATTTGGACTCGGCAAGATTGCCGATTGCGGGTTGCCTCCACCGGCCGCCCTGGCTAGGACTCGCTCGATCTTGCCGTTTGCAACCGATGGGGGCGCTCTTGAAGCGTATCCTTGCCTGCCTCGCCGCCCTCGCGGTGACGCTCCCGACCACCGCCGCCAACGCCGAATCGAGCGATCCGATCGGCGATCTGATCGCCAAGGTGGCCGCCACCGTCCAGCCGATCCTGGCCACCTTTGGCCTCAAGGCGACCCTTTATCACGCCGGCGGTCGCATGAGCGCGCGCGATTCCCTGGGCTGCAAGGTCGTTCCCATGCGCACCGCGGCCGTGGACGGGGTCACCGTGCCGCGCCACTCGGTCCTCTTTATCAAGGAGACGGTCGGCCTGCCCATGCCCGACGGCCGCCGCCACGACGGGTACTGGTACGCCTCCGACGTCGGCGGCGCCATCCACAAGGGCCGCATCGACCTCTTCACCGGCAACGGCGCCCGCTCCATGATCCCCCTGATGCCCCTCAACCTCGCCACCCTGACCGTGGCCCTGGTCGGCCAATTCCAGGGCTGCCCGGCCGCTTAGGGAGGCGGGGCGCCCACCCTTGTTTTACCCTTGACCCGGGGCGCCGACGGCGACGGCCATCGCCTCATGGACAGCCGGGGAAACCGGCCCTAAGTCATGCCTATCGACGAAGGGCGAACCCATGGCCGCCAACCAAGGCCTGATCGAGAAGATCGACACCCTGCCCGACGAACGCCTCTCGGAAGTCGAGGACTTCATCCGCCAGCGCGATTGGGATCGATCCCTGGCCCGCGCCGCAGCCACCGCCAGCGCCCCCACCTTCGCCGCCGTCTGGGAGAACCCCGAGGACGACGCCTACGATACCGTCTAAGCTGTCGACTTTACACGGCTTCTACGAACGACGCATTCGCGCGAGATGTCATTTCATATCGGGCGGAATGGGCCGGCTGACGAAATCGCGGATGCGCGTATAGGCCACCAGGCGCTCGATCGACGCGAGGGTAAAGACCATGCCCTTGGTGGCGACGAGCAGCCTACGCATGTCGTTGCGCCGAACCTTGAAACCCCTCCCCGCGATACAGGCGACCACTTCGTAATTCTGGCCCCGCTCGTCGCGTAGCGTGCTCAGGCGTTGCACGCGGGTCACCTTGTCCCGCGCCGTGCCATCGTCCTCGGTCAGCTTGGCCTCAATGATAACGGCCGGGTTGAACTCGTCGGGGATGATGAAGTCGGGAGCCTGGTCAAAGCCGGTGATCCGCTCCGCTCTCTTGGTCTTGCGATAGCTCGCCCCCACCCTGCTAAGCACATCCTCGACGGCGCTTTCGACGATATCGTCGACCAGTTCGCTCACGGAATCACGGTGAGCGGCGAAGGGACGACCGAGGAAACGTTCGTATAGCAGGACCGGATAGGGAGCGCCCAGATCGGCTATCGGCCTCAGGCTGACCAAACCCTCCACCGTATCCACCTTGTCCAGTCGGTGGAGAATGAGCGTGCGGTCGATCCCCCGCGTTCCTTCCTCCAGAGCCTGAACCGCCGCGACGACCATGGCTTTGAGCCGGCGATCCACCTTGGAGTCTTTGTCTTTGAGGGGCGTGTCCGGCGTGACCCGAATGCGTCGGTCCAAGGTGCGTGCCGATCCCTGATCGACGACGATACCCGTGCGCTCGGTAGTCACGTCCGCCCACTCCGACGGCGAAAAACCCAGGATGGTTCGCAGCACGACAAAGGCGATCGGCGTTGTGTAAATCGTTTCGGTGATCGCCGCGGGCTCCATGACGCTGAACCCCAGCGTCGCCCGCTTTAGGGCCTGATAGCCGGCTTCGAACGCGGAATACTCTACGAAACCCTGCCCCTTCGGCAGCTCCAGAAAACCCGATTTCAGCTCACCGAAAACCTCGTCGATGAACGGGTCCAGATTCAGGCTGGTGTCCGAAAAGTCGGCGTCAAAGCGAGACGGCATCGCGCTCCTTCTCGTGGAACAAAGACAATGTCCGCACCGATGGCGCGACACGACTCTCAGCCACGGAAGCCAGCGTATCGATGACCACCTGGTAGGGGCCAAGGTCCCTCAGGGCGTCAGCGAACCGCGCGAGTTTGTCCGTCGTGGAGGACGACACATCCCATGTCGGGCGCAGCGCCCAGATCGCCATGCGCGTGAGATGGCCGAAGGCAATGCAGCGAATGTCCCCGGCCGTGGGCTTTACTCCCGCGACGCGGAGTTGGCCCAATTCATCGCGCACGATCACGATCAGTTCGTCCATCGTTTTGAAGATGTACCGACGCTTCGCCTTACCGTACGCCCGGCACACGAAGACGGTGTCGATGATCGACGAACCCGTGCCGAAGATGTGGATCGAACCGCCCATTTCCGCCGGGCACGGCAGAGTCGCCGAGCAGGTGAGTCCCGAGTCGAGAATCGCCACGCCGATCGAATGATAGGCTTCCAGCTTGTTGTGATGATACGTAAACGCGAGCGGCGCGCCGGGCTTCAACGCACGAGCCATCGCCGAGTAGACCTGCGCCATGCCTTCGGTGAAATGCGCCAGGTCGCGGCCCTCGGTGACGTTGACCGTGAGTTCGTCCACGGCGCGGGTGGACTCGCGGTCGAAACCTTCAGCCTCGCCGCCCACCAAACGGCGCAGCCACGCGAAACAGAAATCCATCAACTCGGCATATTGCACATTGCCGAAATACGGCGGGTCCGTGAAAACCGCGTCAAGACTGCCGGGCGCCAGTTCGATCCGTGTCGAACTTGCGCAGCGAATGGTCACGCTTCGTGAACGCGCGCCAGGGCGGGTCTCGCCGATCCACTCGCCGGCAACTGGCGTCTTCACCTTGCGCCCACCCTGGTGTCGCACCTCGAACGGAGCGTCGCAGTACCGCTTCGCCTTGGCGTATTTGTCGATGATATTCGTCCAGCCTCCCGAGCCCACATTCGCGCCGGCCTCGTTGACGATGCCGAGCATGTTCGACTCACATTCGACGAGACCGACCGGAAATCCGTGGACCGAAAAGATATCGAGCGACTTCAATGCCATCGTATCGTAGCGGCAGAGCGTGTTCTGGTAGCGCAACAGGTCCGAGAGGTTCGTGGCGAGCGCGTGTCGGATGCGCGTGTCCTTGACCGCCGCTATATGCCGACAGCTCAGCTCCAGACCGAGAAGTTGGCGGTCGTTGAACAGTTCCCGATAGAATCGATATCCCCAGCGGTGAAGGCGATCGGTCTCGTCGCCGGCGGGGATTTCCTGTTCGGGCGCAAATCGCAGTTCGATCGACTGGGCGCGTTGCCGCGCGGCTTCCGCGCGTAACAGGTCCTGTGCGTCGGGCTTTTTGAAAAACCTTCCCTTGTGCGCGTCACGCCGCGCCGCATTGGCGTATTCAATGGCATAAAGTCTCCGACCTAACGGGCCGCCAGCCTTGCGCGGAAACCTGGTCTCCGCGCCGCAGAGGCCGCAGACGCAACGGCCTCGCTTGGCGGGCCCCGCCACGAGCAGCTTGCACCGACAGTGTGAGCAGGAACCTGGGCGGTCGAGATCATCGACCTCGTTGAGCTCACCACAATCGGAACACACCAGGACATTCCGGGGATGTCGGGTGTCGTCGGCAAGTAGATAGCCGGGAAACAGGTCAACCTCGTGCCCGCACGTTCCGCATGGGATCGTCTTCACCCAAAGAAAATATTTGACCGGAACATCCTTGTCGCCGAACGCGGGACAATCGGTTCGATAAAATTCGCCGATCTCGCGCGTAAGCGTCGCCACCAACTCGGACGCCGCCTCTTGGTAGGCGTCGTGGTCGATATGCTCGATTTCCTCGCGGACAATCCACGCCGCCATGGGGTTGATATCGAGGCCCAGGACGTCGCAACCGACGCGGTTGGCTTCCACGAGCGGCGTTCCGCCGCCCATGAAGGGATCCGCGACTGACTTGCCGGCGAAGTCATGACCCTTGAAGTAGGTTTCATCGAGTGGCCGATCGATGAATTCCGACAGCAACAGACCGCGAAAAAGGGTGCCGGGGCGGCGCGCGAACCATTTATGGACGGCGATGATCGGACGGTAATTTTGCTGAATCTGCTTCTCTTTAAGCGCCAGAGAGGCCACCAACGATATATCGAATCGCCGTTCGATGCTCATGGTCTTGTCTACGTTCCAACCCGGCATCACGCTACATCGAAAATTAGAACAAAAAAAGAACTTTTTACGCGAGCTCGTCGATGATGGCGCCTCGATGGCTCGCGCAGGCAAGCCGCCCACCCTCACATCCGGTGGGTCGTCAGCAGCAGACTCGTCTCCGTCGCTGAAATCCCCTCGATCGCCCGTATCCCGTCCAGCGCGGCGCTGAAATCGGCCAGGCTTTCGGTGTTGAGTTCGGCGATCATGTCCCAGCGGCCGTTGGTCATGTGGACGCGTTCGACCTGGGGAAAGCCGCGCAGGGCGCGCAGGACGGCGCCGGAGCGTTCGCGTTCGCCCTCGATGGCGATGGCCATGATGGCGCGCACGCGGCTCGCCTCGGTCTCGGCGCGGGCCTTGACGGTGAAGCCGGCGATGTCGCCGCGCGCCGTCATGCGGTCCAGGCGGCTCTGCACCGTGCCGCGCGACACCTTCAGCGTCTTGGCCAGGGCGGCCACCGGGGCGCGGGCGTTGGCGCGCAAAAGGGCGATCAGCTTGCGGTCGGTCTCGTCCATCGGCTTCCCATCATATCGCCAGCGACCTTACACAAATAGTCAATCTTTCCGACAATAGCGAGGCATTCGGCGCCTTTCCGCTGGCTCGACGCACTGGCATCTCTGTGGGCCAAGGCCCGTCTTTCCAGCTACGGAGGTTTCCCATGCACGCCCAACCCACCTATCTGATGACCGACGCCGCGCAATACGATGTCGCCTATCAGATCAACCCCTGGATGAAACCCGATGCGTGGAGCGCGCGGCCGGAGGCCAATCGCCAAGCGGCGGCGTTGGGTTCCAAGGCCCTGCGGATCGCCCTGGAGGACAGCGGCGGCGTGGTGCGCACCATCGGGGGGGTCGCGGGCCTGCCCGACATGGTCTTCCCGGCCAACGCCGCCGTCGTCCTGGATGGCAAAGCCCTGGTGGCGCGGTTCCGCCATGCCGAGCGTCGCGGGGAAGAGCCCCATTTCCTCAAGGCCTTCGAGGATCTGAAGGCCCAAGGCCTGCTTACCGAGGTGGTCCAGATCGAAAGCGCCTTCCAGGAAGGGGCCGGCGACTGCATCTGGGACGCGACCCGCGGCCTCTTCTGGGTCGGCAGCGGCCCGCGCTCGTCGCCGGAGTCGGCGAAGATCATCGCCGACCATTTCGGCCAGAAGGTCGTCCACCTGCCCCTGGCCAGCGACCGCTTCTATCACCTGGACACCTGCTTCTGCCCCCTGGCCGGCGGCGATATCCTCTACTATCCGTCCGCCCTGACCGAAGAGGCCCTGGCGCGTCTCAAAGAGATCGTGCCGGCCGAGCTCTTGATCGAAGCCACCGACGAGGACGCGGCGGCCTTCTGCGTCAACGCCGTCTGCCTCGACAAGACGGTCATCATGGCCATGCCCGGCTTTCCCCTGCGCGAGCGCCTCGGCGCGCTCGGCTATCAGGTGCTGGGGATCGATCTGTCGCCGTTCATCCTGTCCGGCGGCGCCGCCTATTGCATGACCCTGCGCCTGGACCTGACGAGCGCGGTCGCCGAGGCCTCCGCGCCCGTCCAAGCGCGAGCCCTGGCGGGGTAGGAAGGGCCATGACCATGACCCAGCGGAAGGACCTGCCCGCTCCTCGCACCGATTTCCTCGCCCTCGAAGCCGAGTACGGGGCGCGCAACTACAAGCCGCTGGACGTGGTCATCACCGGGGGCGAAGGCGTCCATGTGTGGGACGTGGACGGCAGGCGCTATCTGGACTGCCTGTCAGCCTATTCGGCGGTCAACCAGGGCCATTGCCACCCGAGGATCCTGGAGGCGATGATCGCCCAGGCGCGCCGCCTCACCCTCACCTCGCGCGCCTTCCGCAACGACCAGCTCGGCCTGTTCTACGAGGAACTGGCCACCCTTACCGGCTCCCACTCGGTCCTGCCGATGAATACTGGCGTCGAGGCGGTGGAAAGCGCCCTCAAGGTGGCCCGCAAATGGGGCTATCAGGTGAAGGGCGTGTCCGACGGCGCCGCCGAGATCGTCGTCTGCGCCGACAACTTCCACGGCCGCACCCTGACCGTGGTGGGCTTCAGCACCGACCCGGTGGCCAAGGCGGGTTTCGGGCCGTTCGGGGCGGGATTCAAGGTGGTTCCCTTTGGCGAGGCCGCCGCCCTCGAAGCGGCTATCACGCCTAACACGGTGGCTTTTCTGGTCGAACCCATCCAGGGGGAGGCCGGGGTGATCATTCCACCGGCCGGCTATCTGCGCGCCGCCCGCGAGCTGTGCACGAAGCACGACGTCATCCTCATCCTCGACGAGATCCAGACCGGCCTGGGGCGCACCGGCAAGCTGCTGGCCGAGGAACACGAGGGCGTCGAGGCGGACCTGACCCTGATCGGCAAGGCGCTGTCAGGCGGCTTCTATCCGGTGTCCGCGGTGCTCTCCAATTCCGAGGTG
>JBDTIW010000188.1:0-2647 GCA_039936215.1 Caulobacteraceae bacterium
ACGTAGAGGCCGCCGTCCGGCGCCAGGCCCCCCAGCAGGGCGTCGACGAAGCCGACCTTCGGCGCTTCGCCTCGGGTCGAGACATAGTTCATCGGCCGGTGAGCCTTTTCCACACCAGGGCGACGTAGAACCAGGCCAGTATGCCGGCCAGGGCGAACCAGGTCAGGGCGTAGACGAAGTGGTTGTTGGGGATGTCGCCGGGCAGGGCGGCCGGCGTGACGCCGGGCGGGGCCGGCGTCTCGGCCTCCACGGCCAGGATGTAAGGGGCCGGATGGGCGAGGCCGCTCTGGCGGGCGACGGCGGCGAGCGCCCCAGCGTCCACCACGCGCAGGACGGTGACGCCGTTCTGGATCTGGGGCTTGGCCGGGTCGAGGGACGATGGGCCGGCGACGGCGCGGAGCACGCCGGTGACGGCGACCGGGGCCGGGAAGGCGGCCGGCGCGGGGGCCATGGCGCCGGCGAAGCGGGCGACGAGGCCGCGGTCCAGCAATATGGAATCGTAGGGCGCGCCGGTCAGAGAGCACATCGCCATCGCCCGCCAGCCGACTTGGCCGTCGCGCAGTCCGTAGCGAAAGACCATGGGCGCGGCGCCCGCGGGCGGCGGGCATACGGCGCTGACGCGGGTGAACTCCACGGCCTCGCCCCTGGCGGCGCGAACCAGCAGCGGGCCGAGAGGCTGGGCCGGCGCGCCCCGCAGGGCGACGACCTTGGCCAGCAGGCCTTCCTTCCACTTCAGTCGCTGAAGCTGCCAGACGCCAAGGCCGAGCAGAATAGCCAAGCCGATGGCGGCGGCGAGGGTCAGTCCGAACGGAAAGGCGCGCCAGCCTTTGCGGGAGCCAGGGTCGAAGGCCCCGCAACCTCCGCTCAATGGCCCCAGCCGGCGCCAAAGATCAGATAGAGGAAGGCGAACAGGAACAGCCACACCACATCCACGAACTGCCAGTACCAGGACGCCGCCTCGAAGCCGAAGTGTTGTCTGGGCGTGAAGCCGCCGTTCATCAGCCGGATCAGGCAGACGACGAGGAAGATGGTGCCGATGATCACGTGGAAGCCGTGGAAGCCGGTGGCCATGAAGAAGGCCGACCCGTAGAGGCCGGCGTTGGCCGCCTCCGGCGAATAGAAGAGATGGTCGGTCAGGATATGGTTGTATTCATAGCCCTGAATGCCGGTGAAGAGCAGGCCCAGGAGGATGGTCAGGACGAGGCCGATCTTGGCTCCCCGCCGGTCGCCGGTCTGAAGGGCGTGGTGCGCCCAGGTCACCGTGGTCCCCGAGAGCAGCAGGGTGATGGTGTTGACCAGGGGAAGCTGGAAGGGCGGGACGACCTCGATCCCCTTGGGCGGCCAAGTCGCCCAGGCGGTGCGCACATCGTCGATGGGCGAGAGGGTGCGCACATGATGGAAGAGCGCCATCTCGAAGAAGATCCAGAACCAGGCGACGAAGAACATCACTTCGGAGACGATGAACAAGATCATGCCGTAGCGCAGACCGATCGAGACCACCGGGGTATGGTCGCCGCGATTGGATTCCTTGACGACCTCGGTCCACCAGCTGGCCATGGTCCAAAGGACGCCGGCGACGCCCAGCGCCATCAGCCACCAATTGCCCTTGGGAACGCCCACCAGACCCTTGAGGCCAGCCACCAGGCCGAGCGCCATGAGCACCGCGGCGATCGAGCCGATCAGCGGCCATGGGCTGGGATTAACCAGATGGTAGTCGTGTCTGACGCCTTCGTGAGCCATGTCGCGATTCTAATCCTGTCTTCCCCGTGAGGCCGGCCTGACCGCCGCGCCGCCTGCATGGATGATGGTGCTATAGCCCCGAGCGGCGCTATCCGCCAAGGGCCGACGGACGCGCCGCCGTGGAGGCTCGCGCCTGCTGGCCGACGCCCCGTCCGCTCACCGACGGAAAGAAAGTGTAGGAAAGGGTGATCTGTCCCGAACTCGTCGCATCGGGATCCTTGGCGTAGCGGGGATCGACGAAATAAACCACGGGAAACTCCACCGTTTGGCCAGGCGCGATCGTCTGATTCTTGAAGCAGAAGCATTCCAGCGTCGAAAAATACGGGCCGGCCGATTCGGGCAGCACATTGTGGATCGCGCGGCCGGTGATCGGGGTCGAGGCGAGGTTGGTGGCCCGGAAGAAGGCGAGCTTGCTTTCACCCAACCTGACCGTCTGGTTCGTTTGCGCCGGCTCGAACCGCCAGGCGAGGTCGCGGACGTTGGCGTCGAAGCGGACGATCACCGTCCTGTCCGACACGCTCGTGGGCGCGGCGCCGGCGCGTCTGTCGGTGCCATTGAAGCCGGTCGCCTGGCAGAACGCCCTATAGAAGGGCACGGCGGCGAAGGCCGCGCCGACCATGAGCACGAACACCCCCGCGCAGATCAGGGCGAGGCGGGCGTTACGGGACGCGGGCGCCCCGCGATCAGAACCCCAACGTGACATGGGCCCCCAGTTTCACCAGGGTGACGATGAAGACGATGACCACGAAGCCGCCCAGCGCTACGGCCAACAGAATATTGCGGCCCCGCCTGGCCCGCCCCGCCGGGCCGTCCTCGGATCGGGGATCGCTCACCAGGCCCACCTCAGCGGCGCCACCGCCATCAAATGCTCGCCCAGCAGGGCCGCGAACAGGGTGAAGAGATAGAG
>JBDTIW010000189.1:0-12225 GCA_039936215.1 Caulobacteraceae bacterium
CCTGGATGCGGGGCTACTGCCAGGCGGGCCTCGAGATCGTCTGCGGCGCCCTGGAAAGCTTCGGCCGCGTCCGCATGGGCCCCCGCCCGACCGCCGGCATGTACGCCTTCTTCGAGGTCGATGGCCTGCCCGATTCCCGCGCCGCCTGCCTTTCCATCCTGGAAGCGACCAAGGTCGGGCTGGCGCCTGGCGTCTTTTTCGGGCCGGGATCGGAAAGCTTCCTGCGCATCTGCACCTGCCGCTCCGCTGAAAGCCTGCGCGAGGCGATGGCGCGGCTGGAGCCGGCGTTGCGGTAGGGTGGGTTGGTGGCGACACAAAATGACTCTGACCCCTTTATTCTGCTGTAGCTGGCGTCGAGTTTCGCTGTAGTCTCGTGTGCGCTGGCGTAAGATTGACCCGGCGCTCACGCAGCCTTGGCGGAGTTAGGTTGGTTCGCGGTGACGCTAGTGGTTTTTTTGGCCCTGTTAGCCGCGCTGGCCGGTTCGTCGGCAGCTGCGGCGCCGGCGTGCTATGACTTGAAAGCGGGACAACCGAAGGCGCTCACAGGCGTGCTGCAATACGTTCTCTTCGCGGGGCCGCCCAACTTCGAGGATGTGCAGAAGGGGGACACCCCCGAGCCGAACTTCGTGCTGGTCCTCGATCGGCCGATCTGCCTAAGGGGCGACGAGTTCGCTGATCCGCGCAAATTATTTACCAAGGTACAAATCGCGGAGTCGGACGCGCTGTCCGGCAAGCTGAAGCGCTACCTTCGGCAGCGCGTGACACTAACGCTGACCCAGCAGATGGCCGCGTGGACGGGTCATCACCACGAGCCTCTCGTGGCGTGGGCGACCGCAGTGACATCGGCCGCGCGCCCTATGGATTTCACCGACGAATATGGCACGCCGGCAACCGCCATCCGGACGTTCTACGAGGCTCTCGGGGAGGGGCAAGGCGACTTGGCATCCCAGATGATCGTCCCTGAGAAGAGGCATCTAACAAACTTTTCCCCCACGGCCCTTAGCCGGTTCTACGGGCGGCTTAGAACACCCCTCAGCCTGATCGATATTTCCACTGCGGGGCCCGACCGATTCGTCGCCCACTATCGATACGCGTCTGCAAAGACCTGCGACGGGCGGGCGTTGATCACCACCGTGACGCGGAGCGGACGGAACTTCATCGAGAGCATAAGGGCCCTGGACGGGTGCTAGAGAGTTCCGATGACGGTGTCCCTATCTCCGGCTCGCCCTTCTGATTTAGATCGCGCGTTTTCCCTGGCCCTGGCTCGCCGAACCCGCACTTGCCCCCGGCGCCCGCCGCGCTAAGGTGAACGCTGAACGCCCACGGGTGAGGAAAACGCCATGGCCGATTTCGGCGGGTCCGAGCTGGACGCCTTCCGCGCCGAGGTGAAGGGGTGGCTGGCGGCCAACTATCCGGCGCAATTGCGCGATCCGAACCCGAAGACCGATCCCGAAGCGGTGTGGGGCGGGCGGGCCTTCGCGGGCAGCGGCGATCCGCAGATCGTGTGGATGCGGCGGATGGCCGGCAAGGGCTGGACCGCGCCCACTTGGCCGAAGGCCTACGGCGGCGGGGGCCTAGCGCCCGAGCAGGCGCGGGTGGTGGAAAAGGAGATTGCCGCCAGCGGCTATCGCATTCCCCTGGCCTCCTTCGGCCTGTGGATGTTGGGGCCGGCGCTGCTGGAATACGCCAGCGAGGCCCAGAAACGCGAGCATCTGCCCAGGATCGCCGCCGGCGATATCCGCTGGTGCCAGGGCTATTCTGAACCGGGGGCGGGGTCCGACCTGGCGAGTCTTTCGACCCGCTGCGAAGAAGGCGGCGACCACTGGCTGATCAACGGCCAGAAGGTCTGGACCTCCTACGCCGACCGCGCCGATTGGTGCTTCTGCCTGGTGCGCACCGACATCGCCAAGAAGCACGAGGGGATCAGCTTCGTGCTCATCGACATGGCCTCGCAGGGTGTGGAGACCCGGCCGATCAAGCTGATCAGCGGCGATTCGCCGTTCTGCGAGACCTTCTTCACCGACGTGAAAATCCCCAAGGGCAATCTGGTCGGGCGCGTCAACGGCGGCTGGGAGATCGCCAAGCGCCTCCTGCAATACGAGCGCCAGAACATTTCCGCCGGCTTCGGGGGCGGCGGCGGAGCGGGCGGCTCGACCGGCGACCTGGGCGCGATCGCCAAGCGCTATGTGGGGGCTGACGAAACCGGGGCGGTGGCCGACGCCGACCTGCGCGGCCGGATCACCCGCAACAAGATGGATTTCCAGGCCTTCCACCTCACCCTTGGCCGCATCGCCGCCGAGTCGCGGGCCAGCAACGGCCCCTCCGCCGCCACCTCCATCGTCAAATACGCCGCCGCCACCTTCGCCCAGGAGCGCTCGGAGTTGATGATCGAGGCCATGGGCGCCCAGGGGCTGGGCTGGGAGGGGGAAGGCTTCACCCCCGCCGAACTTCTCGCCAGCCACGGCTGGCTGCGCTCCAAGGGCAATTCCATCGAGGGCGGCGCCTCGGAGATCAACCTCAATGTGGTCGCCAAGCGGGTCCTCGGCCTGCCGGACCCGAAGGCGTGAAAGACGCACTCGCGCATGACTGAGACTCACGGCGCCGATCCCGAGACCTTCCGGGGCGAGGCGCGCGCCTGGCTGGCGGCCAACTTTCCGCCGTCACTGAAGGGCCGGGGGGCCTTGATGCTCGCCGAGGGGCCGGCCCCGGCGGGGCCTGACTTCCAGGCCTGGCGGTGCGCAATGGGCGAGAAGGGTTGGGGCGTCCCGACCTGGCCAGCGGCCTATGGCGGCGGCGGTCTTACCCCGACCCAGGCCAAGGTTCTGGCTGAGGAGATGGCCGCCATCGGCGCTTGGAGCCCGATCGGCGGCATGGGCGTGATGATGTTCGGCCCCACCCTGCTCGAATACGGCGACGAGGCCCAGAAACGCCGCCACATCCCGCCCATAGCCAAGGCGCAGGTACGCTGGTGCCAGGGCTTTTCCGAGCCCGGCGCCGGCTCCGACCTCGCCTCCCTGCAGACCCGCTGCGAAGACGCTGGCGACCACTGGCTGGTCAACGGCCAGAAGGTGTGGACCTCCGGGGCCGACCACGCCGACTGGTGCTTCTGCCTGGTCCGCACCGATCCGGCCCGCAAACACGACGGCATCAGCTTCCTCCTGATCGACATGCGCGCGCCCGGCGTCGAGGTGCGTCCGATCCGCCTGATCGGCGGCAATTCGCCGTTCTGCGAGACCTTCTTCACCGACGTGAAGGTCGCCAAGGAAAACCTGGTCGGGCCGCTGGGCGGCGGCTGGTCGATCGCCAAGCGCCTGCTGCAGCACGAGCGCAACGGCCTGGGCGGCGGCAGGGGCGTCGCCGGCCCGCCGCTTGCCGTCCTGGCCAAGACCTATGTGGGCGCCGACCCCGCCGGCAAGATCGCCGACGCCAACCTGCGGGTCCGTATCGCCGCCCACGAGATGGAGGCCCGCGCCTTCCAGCTCACCGCCCTGCGCTCCATGGCCGAGGCGCGCTCCAACCAGGCAGCGGGCGCGGCCAGTTCGATCATGAAGAACGTCGGAACCAAGGTCGCCCAGGACCGCCAGGAACTCAGCCTAGAGATCATGGGAAGCCAGGGCCTGGGGTGGGAGGGCGAGGGCTTTTCGTCCGGCGAACTGGCGGCGGTGCGCGCCTGGCTGGGCGGCAGGGCCTATACCATCTACGGCGGATCGGCCGAGATTCAGAACAACATCATCGCCAAGCGCATCCTCGGCCTGCCCGACCCGATCGGCGCCGCGTCACACTAGGAATCCGGGAACGCAATGGCCGTACTGACCGAAGAACAAAGCCTGCTACGCGACGCGGCGCGGACATGGACCCAGGAAAAATCGCCGGTCTCGGCCTTCCGCAAGCTGCGCGACAGCGGATCGGACCTCGGCTACGACCCCGCCGTCTTCGCCGACATGGCGGCCATGGGCTGGGCCGGCGTCATCATTCCCGAGGAATACGGCGGCTCTGACTTCGGCTATCTGAGTCTGGGCCTGATCCTTGAGGAGACCGGCCGCACCCTCACCGCCTCCCCCCTGGTGGCCAGCGCCCTGGCCGGGGCCAGCGCCCTCGTCCTGGGCGGAACGGAGGGACAGAAGCAGGCCTGGCTGCCGAGGCTCGCGGCGGGCGAGGCGGTGGCCACCCTGGCCATCGACGAGGGCACGCACCACGCGCCGGAAAGGGTCGCCCTGGCGGCCGGCCGCGATGGTGACGGCTATGGCCTGACGGGCGTCAAGACCTTCGTGCTCGAAGGCATGGCGGCCGACCTCTTCGTGGTCTCCGCCCGCACGTCGGGCAAGGGCGGTGACAGAGACGGGATAACCGTCTTCCTGGTTCCCGCCGACGCGCCGGGCCTGACCCGCAAGCCGCTGAAGCTGGCCGATTCGCGCGGCGCGGCGGTGGTCAATTTCGACAAGGTGAAGGTGGGGCTGGACGCCGTCCTCGGCGAGGAAGGCAAGGGCTGGGACCTGCTGGAAAAGACTCTCGACCGCGCCCGCGCCGGCCTCGCCGCCGAGATGATGGGCTCGGCGCTCCAGGCCTTCGAGACCACCCTCGACTATCTCAAGACAAGGGTGCAGTTCGGCCAGGTGATCGGCGCCTTCCAGGCCCTGCAGCACCGCGCCGCCAAGATGTTCACTGACTTGGAACTGGCCCGCTCCTGCGTTGAGGCGGCCCTGACCGCCCTGGACAACGGCTCTCCCGACGCGCCGGAACTGGTGTCGCTGGCCAAGGCCAAGGCGGGCGAGGCCCTGCATCTGGTCTCCAACGAGATGGTGCAGATGCACGGCGGCATCGGCATGACCGACGCCCACGACGCTGGCCTCTATCTCAAGCGCGCCCGCGCCGCCGAAACCGCGTTCGGTGGCCAGTCCTACCACCGCGACCGCTACGCGAGGCTGCAGGGGTATTAGCGGGGGCGAAGCAACCCGCCCGCCAGCCTATTTCTTCTTGCCGGGTGTGACCACGAAGGAGGACGTGGCCGCGGCCGGCTTCGACTTGGCCTGCTTGGGCTTGCGGACTTCCTTGTTGCCGCGTTTCTGGTCTTTGTTGGCCATGGTGGGCTCCCGTTGACTTAGATCAGAAGTAGCCGGTCTCGCCTTCGACCCGCACCTGGACGATCCGACCCTGGCCGACGGCGGCGCGGGCCAGCTTGGTGGCCGAGGCGACCACCTCGGCCTTGTCGCGGGCGCGGTTGGAATAGCGGCCTTCGTGCTCGACGGCCCAGGCGCCATCGTGCTTGACGATCTTGAAAATCAAAGCTGACATGAAACACTCCACCGTCGCTGATCGGCGGTCCGGGGCCACTATGCGCCCTTTGTGACGGAATGGCGAGGGTGATCGGGGGGTTGGATTTTGCGGACCCAGCGATCCGCCCCAACCGAGCAGATCGTCCGTCGCCAAAATTCCACCCGCCCGCGCCTTGACGGATTTTCCTGAAAGCGGCACCGTGGGCGGATCGGTGGCGGATCGGTGGCGGATCGCGCTGGGGCGCGCCTTGGCCGCGCGCGATGCTGGGGAGAATTGGCATGCAAAGTGGTTTTCGTTTGATCGCCGCATCCCTCTTGGGCTGGACGGTCGCTGCCGGCGCCAGCGCCCAGATCGCTTCGGCGCAACGGGTCGACGCCCCCGGCGGGGTGGTCTCGACGGGGCGGGCCTTGCTCGCCACCGCCGACCAGGGGCGCCATTGGGCCGACATCACACCGGCCGGGGCCGGACCCATCGACGGGGTGTTCTTCCTCGACGCCGCGCGCGGCTGGCTGCTGCGGTCGACGCCCGATCAGACGGTGGAAATCGCGCGAACGGCCAACGGCGGGGGCGCCTGGTCGGTGGCGGCCTTCCCCCTCAGCGCCGAGGACGCGGCCGGTTTCAGCGGGCCCGCGAGCCTCGACTTCATCGATCCGCGCCATGGCTGGGCCCTGTTTCGCCGGACGTCCTCGCCAAACTTCAGCAACGGCCTGCTGTTCGCGACCGCCGACGGCGGCGCCACCTGGACCCGGCTGCCCGACCCGCCGGTGGGCGATCCGGTTCGCTTCCTGACCCTGCGCGACGGCTGGCAGGCGGGCGGTCCCCTGGGCGATCTCCTGTTCGTCACCCACGACGGAGGGCAATCCTGGAGCGCCGTCAACATTGCCCGGCCGGCGGGCGTGCCGACCGACGCGGCGGCGCGCTACGAGGCGCCGAAGAGCGAGGCGGGCGGGGCCGGCATCGCCCTGGCCGCGACCTACGTCTGGCCAGGTGGGTCGGCTACGGTGCTGTACCGGTCGGCTGATGGCGGCGCTCACTGGAGCGCCCGTATCGTCGGGGCGGGCGCCGCCGGGGCCAATCCGCCGGCGGTGACGGTCGCCGACGGACATGTGGTGCAGGTGACCTCGAGCTTCGGGGCGCTGACCACCCGCATCGATGGCGCGGCGGCGCCGGGCGTGGCGCACATCCCGGCCGACGCCAGCGTGGATAGCGCGCACTTTGTCGATGCGCGGGACGGCTGGATCGTGACCTCGGTCGGCGGCTGCGCCGCCTATAAGCGCGGCTGCAGCGTGGAACAGCGCTTGCTCGGCACAACCGACGCCGGCGCCAGCTTCCAGGACATCACGCCCTCGCGGTCGGCGCCGATCCGAATCGCCGATGGGCCGAGCCGGGCCGGATCGACGACGCTGGGCTCCGGCGAGGGGTTCGACGCCTGTTCGCCGAGTGTTTCGGGTCTGTCCACTTGGTTCAAGAACAGTCCCTATCGATATGTGAACGTCTATATCGGCGGGACCAACGCCTATTGCCCACAACCGGGCCTGACCACCGCCTGGGTCAATACGGTGGTGGGCCAGGGATGGGGCCTCATCCCGACCTGGGTGGGGCTTCAAGCGCCTTGCACCTCGAGCGGCGGCTCGACGCGCTTCAGCACCAATCCAACCAAGGCGGCCTCCCAGGGCGCCGCGGAGGCGCGGTCGGCCACCGCCAAGATGGCTTCGATCGGTCTTTCGGGGACCATCGTCTATTACGATCTGGAATATTACAACGATACCCGGTCGTGCGCCGCCGCCACCAAGGCCTTCCTCAACGCCTGGGTGCAGGGGCTGCACGGACAGGGCTATACGGCCGGCGTATATGGATCGCCCACCAACGCCAACGCCGACTGGCTGGGCCTGGCCAATCTGCCGGACGATGTGTGGATGGCGCTATGGAATGGCAATGCCGGGGTGTTCCATCTGCCGCCCCTGCCCAATTCCGACTGGGCGAACCATCAGCGCATCCACCAGTACCAGGGCAATGTGAACCAGACCTTCGGCGGGGTGCGCTACAATATCGACCAGGACTTCCTGGATGGGCCGGTGGCGAAATAGGCGGCGCGCTACACGCCCGGTAGACTTGCCGACCGGGCCGTGCTTGGATCGCGATAGTCGTCGCTTGGGGGGCGCGGAGAGATGGCTGGCGGGCGGGGATTCTACGCGGTCGCGTGGAGGCGGCAAACGGTCGCGAATCTGGCCGTCTGCCTGGCTCTGTCGATGGCCGCCGCGACGCACGCCGAACACCGACCAGTCGCCGAGAGCCCGCCCCAAATCTTCTCCCGCCCCACGCTGCTCGACTATCGCATCGGCCCTCTGGACAGGCTGAACATCACCGTCTTCCAGGTGAAGGATCTCTCCTTCGACAAACTCCAGGTGGACGCCGCCGGCCAGATCCGCCTGCCGCTGATCGGCGCCGTGGTCGCCAAGGGCCGGACCGCCGATGAACTGTCCACCGAGATCGCCCGGCGCCTTGGCGAAGCTTGGCTACGCTCGCCCCAGGTCACCGTGACCGTGGAGGAGGCGGCCGGCCGCAAGGTCAGCGTCGAGGGCGCGGTCGTCGAGGCGGGCGTCTTCGAGCTGAAGGGTCGGACCAGCCTCATGGAGGCGGTGGCGCGGGCCAAGGGCGCCTCCAAGACCGCCGATCTGCACAGGGTGACCATCGTGCGCGCGGTGGACGGCGCGCCGCACGCCGCGACCTTCGATCTGGCCGCCATCCGGGCCGGCCGTGCGGGCGATCCGGAAGTGGTGGCCGACGATGTGGTGGTGGTCGAGGACTCCCAGGCCAAGACGCTCTGGCGTGGGCTGATCGAAACCCTGCCGGCCCTCATCGTGTTTGCCTACTTCTGAGCGTGCCGGGTCCGCCCCTGACACCGGCCGGTTGGGGCGAGGGGCGCGGGCCGGAGGGGGCCGGCGGCGACGAGCTCGACCTGGCTTCCCTGGGCCGCGCCCTGGCAGCGCATCTCTGGCTCATCGTCGCCGCCGTCGCCGTGGGACTGGCGCTGGGGGCCGGGGCGAGCCTGCTCATCACCCCGGTCTACAAGTCCGGGGCCACCTTGCAGATCGACCGCGAAGGCGACAAGATATTGGGCGCCGGCGACGTGAGCCCTTTGGACCTCGGGGCCTCGGACGATGAGTTTTTCCAGACCCAGTATGGGCTTCTGCGCGGCCGCGCCCTGGCCGAGCGCGTTGCACGAACTCTGGGCCTTGCCCGCGACGGCGCCTTCATCGCGCGAATGCGCGGCGGCAAGGCCGAGGCAGTGTCGCCGGCCGATTGCTCCGAGAAGGTGATCGATCTTCTCCGAGACCATGTGGGCGTGGTTCCCAATCGCGGATCGCGCCTGGTGGGCGTCACCTTCAGCAGCCCCGACCCGTCCCTGTCGGCCCAGATCGCCAACACCTTCGCCGACGATTTCATCGCCGCAGGCCTGGATCGGCGCTTCGAGTCGTCCGCCTACGCCCGGCGCTTTCTCGAGCGCAGCCTGGCGGCGGTGAAAGCCAGGCTGGAGGTCAGCGAGCGCGATCTGGTCGCCTATGCGGCCAGCCAGCAGATCATTCCGCTGGCGGCCGGTTCGGGGTCCGACGATCCGGACGCCCGCCAGTCGCTGGCCGGGGCCGACCTCGAATCTTTCAACACCGCTCTGTCGGGCGCCAAGGCCGACCGTATCCGCGCGGAGGCGCGCTGGCGCGAGGCGCGGAGCGGGGGCGCCGTCGCCGCCCCGGAGGTTCTGCAAAACCCGACCGTGCAGCAGCTTTCCCAGGACCGCGCTAAGCTGGCGGCGGAGTACGAGGACAAGCTGAGCCTGTTCAAGCCGGATTATCCGGACATGGTGGAACTGAAGGCCCGTCTGGCGGAAACCGATCGGCAGTTGGCGCTGCAGACCGCCGCCGTCCTGGCCTCCCTGCACGGGCAATACGCCGCCGCCTTGGCCAATGAAGCCGCCCTCAGCGGCCAGGTCGCCACCCTCAAGGTCGCCGTCCTCGACCTGCGGGGCCGGAGCATCCGCTACACCATCCTTGGCCGGGAGGTGGACACCAACCGCGCCCTCTACGACGGCTTGCTGCAGCGCTACAAGGAGGTGGCCGTGGCCGGCGGCGTGGCGGCCAGCAATATCGCCGTCGTCGATCGGGCGCGGGCGCCGACACGGCCGTCCTGGCCCAAGCCCCTACTGAACCTCCTCCTGGGCGGCATGGCCGGGGCCGTAGCGGGCATCGCCCTGGCCTTGGGGCGCGAAGGGCTCGATCAGACGGTGCGGAGGCCGGCCGACCTGGAATCGGGCGTTGCCCTGCCGCTGCTTGGAACTGTGCCGCCGCTTCCAAGGGGCATGGCGGCCGGCCTCGCGTTCGCCGATCCGCGCTCGCCCCTCGCGGAGGCCTACCAGTCCCTGTGCGCGACCCTCCGGCTCGCCGCTCCGGACGGTTTTCCGGCCAGCCTGCTGATCACCAGTCCCTGGCCGGGGGGCGGCAAGTCCACCACCGCCCTGGCGATCGCCCAAAGTCAGGCCAGGCTCGGCTTTCGCGTCTTGCTGATCGACGCCGATCTGCGCGCGCCATCGCTGCATCAGATGTCGGGGGTCGACAACCGCATGGGCCTGGGCGCCGTCCTCACCGGCGCCGCGCGGCTGGAAGAGGTCATTCAGGCCGGCGATCTTGCCAATCTCTTTCTCCTGCCGGCCGGCCCCATACCGCCCAATCCCGCCGAACTTCTGGCCGGAAGTCGTTTCCCGACCGCGATCGCCGAGGCGACGGCGGCGTTCGATGTGGTGATCTGCGACGGGCCGCCGGTCATGGATCTGGCCGACGCGCCGGCGATCGGGGCGGCGGTGGCGGCCACCGTCCTTATCGTCGAGGCGGGCAGGACGGGCCGGTCCCAGGTCCGCGCCGCGCGCCGCCGGCTGGAGATGGCGGGCGCCCGCCTGATTGGCGCCGTGCTGACCCGCTTCGAGCCGCCGCGCGGCGGCTATGGCTATGGATACGGTGGGAGCGAACGCCGCTTTTTCCGGCCACGTGCGGGCCGGCCGCGCGATTGACTTGGCGCCCTTGCCTCCTTATACGACCGCGCTCCCCATTCGAGACTGTCCCGCAAGAAGACGCCCGCCATGAAAGTCAGAAGCTCGCTGAAGACGCTCAAGACGCGCCACCGCGACTGCAAGCTGGTGCGCCGCAAGGGCCGGCTCTATGTGATCAACAAGACCAACCCGCGTTACAAGGCTCGCCAAGGCTGATAAGCCATCCGACCCTAGCCTACCCGCCCCTCGCCAGTCTCAGAAACTCGCCGCGCGTACGCGCGTCGTCGCGGATGACGCCGGTCAAATGGCTTGTGGTCAGGCTGGCGCCCGGGGTGTTCACCCCGCGCAGGGTCATGCAGCTGTGTTCGGCTTCGATGACCACGCCCACGCCTTTGGGTTTGAGCACCCGGTCGATCGCCCCGGCGATGTCGGCGGTGAGCTTTTCCTGAATCTGCAGGCGGCGGGCGAAGCCGTGTACGACCCGGGCCAGCTTGGAAATGCCGACCACCCTGTCGGTGGGCAGATAGCCGACGTGGGCGCGGCCCAGCACCGGCAGCATGTGATGCTCGCAAAAGCTCACCACCGGAATGTCGCGCAGCACCACCAGCTCGTCATAGCCGCCGACCTCCTCGAAGGTGCGCTCCATGTAGTCCAGCGGATTGGTGTCGTAGCCGGCGAAAAGCTCGCGATAGGCGCGCGCGACGCGGGCCGGCGTCTCGACCAGCCCCTCCCGGTCGGGATCGTCGCCGGCCCATTGGATGAGGGTGCGGACGGCGCTTTCGGCCTGCGCCTGGGTGACGGTCCGGTTCGCCAATCGACAGCATCCTCTTGTTCGCCAAGTCTTCTGTGGACAAGGCCGCGCCAGCCATGACTTAGCCCGCGCCCGCCCCTAAGGTCCACGCTCCTTATCCCTTCAAGCGCGAGCAATCCCCCATGGCCGACGGCGCCCCGCAGATCGACACCATCACCACCTCCGCCCAGGGCAAGCTGAAAAGCCTGATCGAGCGCATCGAGCGCCTGGAGGAGGACAAGGCGGCGGTGTCGGCCGATCTGAAGGAGGTCTACGCCGAGGCTAAGGGCGAGGGATTCGACGTCAAGATCGTCCGCAAGGTGGTGCGGCTTCGGAAACAGGACGCCGCCAAGCGCCAGGAAGAAGAAGCCTTGATCGATCTCTACATCTCGGCCATCGGAGGGTTGTGAAGCGAACCCCGCTCGATCCCAGGGTCCAGGCCAAGGCGCAAGCCAAGCGCTCGGCTCTCAACGCGCTCAAGCGCGCCAGGCGCGCGGCGGACCGCGCCGGGGTCGATTTGTCGGCTTGGGAGGGTGAGTTCCTGGGCTCGGTGGAAGAGCGGCTGAACACCTACGGCCGGGCCTTCGGCGATCCGGAGAAGGGGGCGGCGGGGGCGGCGCTGTCGGTCCTGCAGGGCGTCAAGCTCAAGGAGATTTCGGCCAAGGCCAAGGGCGAACCTCGGTTCGCCAAGAGAACACCCGCCAAATCGCCGGGAACCTTTGGACCCCGGCCGCGTAGGGGATAGTCTTCCGGACGCGGGGACTTTGGCGCGCCCTTGGGCGCCGCAGGCAAGGAATGCGCGCGTGACCCCACCGGCCGCCCTGATCTCCCTGGCCACCGCCTCGCCGCCGCACGATCTGGAGCAGGCCGCGGTGGGTGAGGCGGCGCGGGCGATGTTCGCCCACCGCTACCGCGATTTCGACCGCTTGTTCCCGATTTTCCAGAACGCCGGCATCGTCCGTCGCCAAGCGGTCATGCCCATGGAGTGGTATTTCCAGCCGCGAAGCTGGCCGCAGCGGACGGCGGCCTATCTGGCCGGGGCAACGGACCTGTTCGTGGACGCCGCGCAAAAAGCCCTGGCGCGGGCCGGGCTGACGGCCGGCGAGATCGACACCATCGTCAC